>JAPPLF010000051.1:87980-125461 GCA_028874215.1 Acidobacteriota bacterium | reverse complement strand
CCAAGCAGGTGATCCACCACTCGGACCAGGGAACGCAGTACACCTCGGCTGCCTTTGGGAAAAGATGCCGGGAGGCGGGAGTGCGGCCGTCGATGTGCTCGGTAGGGGACGCTTACGACAACGCCCTGTGCGTGTTCCGTCAGGCCCGGTTCGTGCCGGCCGTGGAGTATATCCAGGCCAATCGGCTACGCTCATTGTTGATGGAGGACATGGCCCAGGTCATGTCTGGAATCGACGCCTACCTGGCTCCCAGTTTCAGCTATAACGTGAGACTCACCAACCTGACGGGACTCCCCTGCCTCGCGCTTCCCAACGGTTTCGATCCCGAAGGCCGTCCCACCAGCATCTCCCTCACCGGGCGCCTCTTCGACGAGTCCCGGATCCTGGCTCTGGGGCAAGCCTACCAGCAGGTCACCGACCATCACTCCCGGCAGCCTGCCGGGTTCGAAGTTTCCGGCGGGTGAGAGCCCAATATCGGATGGCTTTGTCACCGGTTGTCTGGGCATGGCATCTGTCCAGAGAGCCTCGGCATCGGTGCCCTCGATCACGGTTTCTCCACGCGGATCGTTTGTTGGACTTGGAGGCTTTCCATCCGAATATGTAATCTTGTCAGTATGGAGATTGTCATGCTTTCAATCCGAATCCCCGAGGAGATTGACGCTCGGCTTGAGCGACTCGCAAAGGAGGCAGGCCAAACCAAAAGCGCCTACGCCCGTGAAGCCATCCTCGAGAAGATCGAGGAAATGGAGGACCTGCATCTGGCGGAACAGGTGTTGGAACGGGTTCGCAATGGAGACGAGAAAGTCGTAACTTCCGAAGAGATGTGGCGTGACCTGGAAGGTTGAGTATGCTGAGAGTGTTCAGAAATCCATTCGAAAACAGAGTCGGCAGACTCAACAGTGGCTTCGGGATTACCTGGAGGTCCGATTGGCCAGGATGCGAAATCCTCGTCAACTTGGGCGTGCCATGCGGGGAACCAGGTATCGCAAACTTTGGCGGTACCGCGTTGGAGACTACCGGATAATTGCCGAAATCAACGATGAACGCATTCGAATTCTTGTCGTCCGGATCGCCCATCGTCGAGGCGCATACCGTTCGCAAATCCACTGAAGAACAGGAGCAGCTAGGGAGCGACGGGTTTCTCGCCGCAGGCGCCCCCATGAAGGTGAAGGAAGAACGGGGGACAGGAATGTCCCCCCTCCAAACGGCTCACTCGGACTGCTAAATTGAGGGTCCGAGCCGCTTCGACGGCATTTGAGAAATATTGCCATGCCTGATCAAGCCCACGAGAAACTCAAAAAAATCGCAGACAGGATGAAATCTGAACGGGATAGTGGGGCCATGCCGGTTGCGGAATTCACGACGGTCCGTGAGCTTCTGGGTTGGTTCAACTATTCGCGCCGAAGCGACAGGCTCATCAGGCGGATCAGGACCAAATTTGCGGAACTCGATCTCCGCACGGTCCCCGATTTCGAGCGAGAGCACATCGACGGCGATATCGCGATCGAACTGGACATGGAGGCGACGGGTGTCCGGAACGAGCCGGCCGATCCGACCGTGCGTATCCGCGTACTTCCGACGTCCCGCTGCAAACTAACGAGCGTGCAGCCGAACAACCCGCTCGCCAAAGCGACGACACTCATGTTGATCGAGGATTTCTCACAGCTGCCGGTGATGACAAACGAACGCGACGTGAAGGGCGTGGTCAGTTGGCGGTCGATCGGAACAGCCTACACGCTCGGATGCGAGAGCGACGAGGTCCGCGACTGGATGGAATCCCCTCGGGAAATAGGCATCAACGCTCCCTTGTTCAATGCGATCAAGGACATCTGGGAACATGGATACGTTCTCGTTCGAGACATCGACCGGACAATCTCAGGAATAGTAACGGCAAGTGATTTCGCCATACAGTTCGCGCAGCTTGCCCAACCGTTCCTGACCATTGGCGAAATCGAACTCCATCTGCGGAATCTCGTGAGCAAATTCACTCTCGAAGAGATGAGGAAGGAGTCCGATGATCCAAACAGACCGATCGAAGGCTCGTGGGATCTCAACTTCGGCGCCTATTGCCGCCTGATTGAGAACCCGGATCGATGGGACAGGTAGGGATTGCAAGTCGATCGCGCCACCTTCATACACAACTTGGGCCAGATCCGGGAGTTGCGAAACGAGGTAATGCATTTCGCGCCTGACGGCCTGGACCCGGAGGAGGTCGGCAAGCTGGAACGCGTTGCCATGTTCCTCCGCAAGTTGACCTGAAGTCGCGATGCGGCTGTTTTGGGATTTCGAGTGAAACGTTGAAGAAGAGGGGGGGACAGGAATGTCCCCCCTCCGAACGGATCACTCGGCCTGGGCCTTCTCCAACAGGGACCCTTTTTCCAAGTGATGATTGATGCCGGCGTAGGCCGCGGCGCGGGGATCGTGGGTGACCATGACGATGGTCTTGCCGAAGTCCCGGTTCAATGCCTCCAGAACCTTGAGGATGTCCCCGGCCGACTCGGCGTCCAGGTCGCCCGTCGGTTCGTCGGCCAGGATGAAGGTGGGATCGGTGACGATTGCCCGGGCGATGGCTACCCGTTGCTCCTCTCCCCCGCTGAGCTGGCGCGGATAGTGGTGTATTCGGTCTGAAAGGTTCACCAGACGCAGGGCCGTTTCCACATGCTCCCGCCTTTCCTTCCGGGAAAGCGCGGTCAGCAGCAAGGGAAGCTCCACGTTTTCGAAGGCGGTCAGGACAGGGATCAGGTTGAAGTGCTGAAACACGAATCCCACGTGTTCGTTGCGCCAGCCGGCCAGCTCGTCTTCGTTGAGCGCGGTCAGGTCTTCTCCCAGGACCCGGAGCTCGCCGCCGGTCGGCCGGTCGATGCCGGCAATCAGGTTGAGCAGGGTGCTCTTTCCCGAACCGGAGGGTCCCATCAAGCTGATGAAGTCCTTCTCGCGGATGTCCAGATTGATGTCCTGCAGCGCTACGACCTGGACGGTATCGCGCTGGAACACGCGGGTCAGATGGCGCATTTCGATCAAAACGTTTGTCATCCGGTTTCCCCCGGGGTGGCCGCTTCGGCTCCGGAGTCCGGGTGCCTGCGAAAGAAAGTGACCTGAACATCCATTTCCGGCCGAAGGTACTGATCCGGTTTCAGAATCTGGACCTTCACCTCGATCGTGGCCCGCTGCCGGTTGGCCTCGGGCGCGATCTCGTCCAACTCACATTCGTATTCCCGGGCCGGATAGGCGATAGGAGACATCTTGCATCCGTTCTCCGGCGAGATGTTGTGAAAGTCCGACTGGCTGATATCCATCTCCACTTGCAGATCATTCAGATCCGCCAACGCCACCAGGACGGCTCCCCCCATAAAATAAGCCGAGACCATTTCGCCGACTTCGACGACCCGCTCCAGGATCGTGCCGTTGACGGGCGCCCGGATCTCCGTTTCCTTCAATTGGGTCTGCCAATATGAGATGTCCGCCTGGCTTCGTTCGAGCTCGGCGCGCGCAGCCTGGATCTGCTCGGTTCGCGGACCGATCTCCAGGAGCAGATGGTTCTTCTCGGCCACGGCGACGGTGGCCTTGGCCATGTCACGGCGAGACCGGGCATCGTCCACCAGTTGTTGTGCGATGACGCCACTTTCGATGAGTTGACTCAATCGTCGATGTTCGAGTTCGGCATTTTCCAAGTCGGCGCGGCTTCGTTCCAGCTCCGCCTCCGCTCGCTGGATCTCTTCAGGCCGTGAACCGGTTTCCAATTCGGTGAGGCGGGCCCGTGCCGAGTCGTGACCCGCTTGCGCCTGCTGGAGTTGGGCCCGGAACTCGGCATCCTCCAACCGGACCAGCAACTGGCCTTTTTCGACTCGATCCGATTTGTCGACACCGACCCATGCGACCTTCCCCATGATCCTGGAACTGACTTCGATCCGGTGGCGAGGGACGATGTAGCCCGAGGCGATGAGCAACGTCCTGTTCCGTTCCGGCGCCCCATCGGCCCCGGGGACGGCAGGAACGGCGTTCGCCCGATCCGCCTGCACGTCCGCCACCGCGGCATCCGGCGTCTGCAACGACAGGTTCAGGAAAACCAGCCCGGACAGGACAGCGCCCAGAACGAAAGCCATCAGTCCCATCAGCCACAAGTTTCGGGGCGGCCTGGCACGCTTCCGGTTGCGGTCGATCCGCAACGCCTTCAAATCTTTTTCCATCAGTCTCGCATCACGTCGATCAATCTCACCCGGGCGGCTCGTGCGGCCGGCAGCAGGCCGCCGGCAATCCCCACCAGGCTGACGAAGAGAATCGCCTTGAAAAGGATTTCCGGGGTGATTCGAAAATGGAACAGGACTTCGCTGAAACTGGCGAAGTTGGTGGTCCCCGTGGAAATGCCGTGGACCGGCAACGCCATGAGACAACCGGCGACTCCACCCAGCAACGCCAGCAGAACGGATTCCGCCAGAAACGAGGCCAGGATGCTCCGCCTGCGGAATCCCAGCGCCCGCAGGGTCCCGATCTCCTTGAATCGGGCCATGACGGTGCCGTACATCATGTTCATGGCGGCAAAGCAGGAACCGATTCCCATGACCACAGCGATAAAGATTCCCAAGGCCTTGAGTCCCACGGAGGAGATCGTCTGTCCCTCGTAGTATTCGGTCTGGGGAATGGCTTGCAGCTCGATGTTTCGATCCTCTTCGATCCGTTTCGCCAGAGCGGCTCGAGCCTCTCCGTTCTTGGCGCGAACCAGGAATGAGGTGTAGATGGGCCGGGACCAAGCCAATGCGATCTCGTCGTAGTCTCCCCAGATTTCCGAATCGTAGGCCGTGCCGCCGGCGTCGAAAATTCCCACGACACTCCACTCATTCTGGGCGATGGGCAACGTGTCGCCCAGCTTCATCTGCTTGAAGCGGCGCGACAATGACCGGCTCACGATCAGTTCCCGCACGCCCTTCGCAAAGCGCCGTCCCTCGACGATTCGGACCTCCGGCCGCATTTCGAAGCTCCGGTTGCCGGCGCCGCGAATGACAATGTTCGAGGTTTCGTTTTCTCCGGCGATCCGCTCATGATTGATGACGACGATGAGTTCGCCCGAGGCCCAGGGCTCGTCGTTTTGGTCGCGGGCCACTTCAGGCAGAAATCGGACCCTCGGGAAGATGTCCCGGTCGAGATAGCTGTTGGTCTCGTTTTGGGAGCCCTGCCGAATGACCACCAGGTCATTGGGGTATCCGGTGTTGACGAAGGTCGAGTCGAGGCCGTCGATGAGAGCCATCATGGCCACCAGAATGGCGACCGTGAGCCCGATTCCCAAGGCCGTCATCAGAGTCCCGACCCGCCGCACCCAGAGACTCCTCAAGTTGTACCGGATGGGGATCTTCATCTAGCCCACACTCTGCAAGGCTTCGAGCGTCGGCCGCCGGGCCGCCTGCCACGCCGGCAGGCCGGCGGCAATCAATCCGATCAACGCGCCAATCAGGACGCAGACCCCGATGGTGGAGAACCGGACATCGAAATTCTGGATGAACCCGTTGCTGATGGCCTGCATCGGCACCGACTGGAAAATCACGCGGGCGCCCAGGGCGCCGAACCCCGCCCCGCTGATTGCAAGCAGCAGCGACTCGCTCAGCAACAATCCCAGAACCTGGGCCTTCCGGAATCCCAGGGTCTTGAGAATCCCGATCTCCCGGACCCGTTCGCGGATGGACATGGCCATGGTGTTCGCGGCGACCAGGCTGACGGCGAAGATCACCGCCAGACAGATGCTGCTGATGAGAAACTGCACGTTTCCCAGCATGGAGACGAACCCCATGATGAAAGCTTTCTCGGTTTCCGTCTTGGTGGGAGCCATGGAATTCTTGAAGAGTTCGTCCACCTCCTCGGCGATGGCGGACATCACCTCCGGCGACGAGGCCCGGATCGAGAAGGTTCCGGTGACGCCGTTGTCGTTCATGAGTTCGTTGAAGTAGTCCCAATGGAAATAGATGCTGCCCCCCTCGTCGCCGCCCCCCTGGTAGATGGCGCGGATCGTCAATTCCAACTCGGTCGGGAAGAGGTTGCTGCCGGTATGGATCGTCTGCCCCACCTGCCAGCCGAAACGCTCCGCCAGGGTACTCCCCACCAACGCTCCGGAACGATCCTGCAGAAACGCTTGTTTCTGCTCTTCGGGAACGGCCATGTCGGGATAGATCTGAAACAACCGGTCCGTATCGGAGGCAAACTGCGCCAATCCGATTTCGGTCCCCTGATGGTTGTAGAGGCCGCCGAACCACATCGATCCGATCACGGCTTCCACTCCGTCGAGGGCGGCGATCTTATCCCGGTAGGAGGTGGGCAAGGTATTGAAAAGGGAGATCTTGTGCCGGACCACGAGCCGCAAGGCGGAGTCCGGGGTCTCGGGCGGACTGGTCAGCTCGTCGAGCACCGTCATCAAGGTGGCCACCAGGAAAACCGATGCCCCGATGCTGCTGGCCGTCAGCAGGGTCCTGAGCTTGTTCCGGAACAGATTCGTGGCGAGAAGTCTGAAGAATTTCATGTCCGCACCCGGCATTCCAGTCTGGCCCGAATTTCTCACCCGGGCGCTGAGGATATGCCTAATCTAATTTTATCTTGAGTTGGCGGCCGGCGTTCAGGGCTTCGAAGATCTCGTCACTTCCCTGTAACTGGCCGACAGACCCGTCACCTGGGGCAGGAGTTCCAACTGCTTCCGCAGCCGTTTCGTGGCCTCGGTCGTCGGGCCGGCCCGTCCCACCGCCGGGTGCTCATGGAACCGGAGAAAGTTCCCCGGCTCCACGTACAGCTTGACCCCGTATTTCTGGCAGAGAGGGCCGTAGTCCCTGCGAATGGCCTGCACCAGCGGGGGCAGGCCGAGACCCGTCTCCTGGTTCTGCAGGTATCCCCAGGTGCGCTGGATCCGTTCCGGATAGCGCGATCGGACCCGGGTGATGTGGCCCAGGACCAGATCGTCGATGATTCCCTCCTCGATCCACTTTCGCCATTGAAGCCTCATGTTTCCAAAAGGAGGACCGATGTACTCCCCCTGCTGGACGCCGATGGAGAGCTTCTGCCCCTTCGTCTTCAGGTGGGCCTTCAATTCCCGGAGAAAGAGGGTGAAATACTCTCCCCGGAGCTCGCGCCACTTCTCCACGTCGAAGTCTTCGCGCATGATGTCCCGCCCGTAGCGGCGCTTGTACTCCTGGACGATGGGCTGGTTGAATCCGTACTGGTCCGCGTGGTCCGGCGGGAGGCCGTGGGACCGGATGCTCAGGAAGACTCCGTCGAAATCGAACCCGTCCGAAAAGGTGCGGATGATCTTGTTGATCATGTAGTCGCGCACCTCGGGGTAGGCGTACTCCATGACGTGCCACTGGTACTGGCGTCCGTTGGTGGTCAGGCTCCGGTCGTGGACCAGAAACTGAGGGTTTGCCTTGGTGAACTTGGAGTGCCACGGCCAGAAGGCCCTTCCGGTGGGCCCCATGTCGAACACGTTCACGTCGGGAGGACGCCCCTCGTCGGTGGGCGCGATCCACATGTAGACCTCGATCTCCGCCGCCTTCAGCGCATCCACGGCGGTCTTGACGAGCCCCTCCTTCCAGGCCCGCCGGGTGATCTTGATCCATTCCCGCAGATACTCGTTCTTTCCGTCCACGGTGACGTGGTGATACAGAACCACCCGGAAGTCGTCGACCCGGAACATGACCTTGTCCACCCCGTTCCGCTTCCAGTTTCGAGTTGCCTCCAGAACCTTTTCGGGAGTGTCCAACTGGAGCACGCCTTCCATTCCGTGAATCACGTCTCCCCAACTGATGGCGAGAAATTTCTCCTTTTCCTGCCCGGCGGCAGACCCGAGAAGACTGATCCCCACCAGAAGCGTCGTCCAAGTTCGCATGACTCGTTTCCTCCCTGATTCGTCTTTTTTTAAAGGCGCCGATTCTCGAAGATGCGGACAGACCCGCGGTCGGAGTCGACCTCCACCCAATCCCCGTCGCGGATCGAATTCAGGTCCGCCGCTTCGACCCGAATCACCGGGATCCGGGCGATGACGCAACCCAGTATCGAGGGCGGGTCCGCTTCCAGGTTGACGAGGGCGGCCGGCGCCGTTCCCTCCAGCCCGGCGACGCGGACATGCATGGTATTTCCCGACGATCCGGTTCCCGACGGCATGACCAGCACCCGGCCCGACAGGTTCCGATCGTAGAGTGGATGCTGGCTGTCGATCACCTTCCCGCTGGCGGGATCGAACTCCGAACGGAAGCAGAGGGGGGTCTCACTGACCATGGCCCTTCCCGAAGCCTTGCCGGGCACGATCTTTCTTCCTCGAATGACCCTTTCTTGCGTCAACCGGCCCACCTCCCGCTGACGGCCGCCGCGACGCAGCCTTCCAGGGGCAGGACCCCGGTGCGGGAGGCCAGGGCGCTGCGCCCGTAGAACGCCTGCTTGAAGGAGTTGGAGACGTAGTTGCGCGGACGCGCATGCCCCAGGGCGCCGGGACAGATGTCCGAGAGGATGTGCCCTCCGGCCTCCTCGATCACTCCTGCATAGCCCCGGCGCCGGGCGTCGACCAGCGTGTGCCGGGAGGTGCAGACGATGAGCTTCACGCCCGGAGCCACCTGCCGGCGGGCCAGCACCTGGGAGATCTCACGGAGCTCGTCCAGGGAACTGAAGGGGCAACCCAGAGCCACCGTGTCGATGGGTTCCCCTTTCTCCATCCGGTTCATCTTCCGATACGTGGTCCGGAGGTCGTCCCGGTCGAAGGTCAGCGATTCTATGGGCTGGTCCGGATCCAATGCCTCTTCCGCGGTCGGAGCTTCGGGAGTCAGGCCGGCGATATGGAACATGGTGGTGCCCCGGCCGGCATACGGCAGCGACGCTGAGAGCTGTTTGGCCTCGGCGGGCGCGATCTCCTCGATCCCCTCGAAAACCGGAATCCCGGAGCCGGCTTTTTCCCCCACATGGTAGCCCAGCGCGCCCCAGTCGCTGACCGAATTCATCTTCACCCGAAGCTCGACTCTCACCGCCGCCTTGCGATTCCGGTCCAGGAGGGCGCCGAACTCGGGGACCCAGCCCAGGAACGCCGCCGCCAGAGAGCTCTCCATGCCGTTGCGGTTGGTCCGGGCTCCCATCATGGAGTTGGAGTAGACCACGGCCGAAGACTCGGTCCAGGCGCAGATCTCTCCGAACGCGGGGACCGCCCCCACCTGGTACGGCGCACAGGACCAGGTGGCCTTGACCCCGGCGCCGGCCGCCAAGGCGTGCAGTTCCTGCTGAAAGTTCAGCTCCTTCTCCGTCAGTCCCTTTTCCCGCAGGGCAGCCAGGTCGGTGCAGTTGGCGTGGGTCAGCGTGACGCACTTGACCCGGTGGCGGCACAGCTCACGGAACTCATCCAGGTAGGTGTCCAGCGTCCGCTCCGAAATCCCCTTGAGGCAGGGCGTCCGCAGGATGCAATGGACGTTGGTGACGGGCACGAGCCGAGTGGCGCCCAGCGCCTCTCCCCAGAGGATCGACCACTCGAGATAACGGGCCAGAAGGTCTCCGCGCTCACCGCCCAGGACAGCCTCCTGCTCCTCCGTCAACTTCATGCGGCTCCGCCCGTCAATATCCCCTCGCCTTGTCGCAGACGAATTTGAGCGGTTTTCCTGCCAGGTAGCGCCTCAGGTTCTCTATGAAGATCTCGCGGCGGCGCTGCCACATCTGGGGCGAGTCGGCCGAGACGTGGGGCGAGATGATCACGTTGGGCAGATCCCAGAGCGGACTTTCCGGGACCGGCGGCTCGGGGTCGGTGGCGTCCAACGCGGCGCCCCCCAGGCGTCCCGACCGAATCGCCTCGGCCAGGGCGTCCTCGTCCACGATTCCCCCGCGCGAAACCACGATCAGGTGGGCGCCCCGCTTCAGATGGGCCAGGCGGCCGGCGTCGATCAGACCGCGCGTGGATTCCACCAGCGGCGCCGTCACCACGAACCAGTCGCTGATGGCCAGCATCTCGTCCAGGCGTTCCACGCCCCACACCTCCCGCACGCCGGGCGGAGGCTCCATCGGCACGACGTCCACGCCGTAGACCTCCATGTCGAATCCGGCGGCCCGTTGGGCCACGCCCTTTCCGATGTCCCCCATGGCCAGGATCCCCAGGGTGGTGCCGGCCAGTTCGGTCATGGCGCCGAAGTACTTGATGGTGTCCCAGTTGCGGGCCCGCTGGTCTTCCAGCAGATCGGGGACCCGGTGGGCGAAAGCCAGGATCATGGCCAGGGCATGGTCCGCCATGGCGATGACGTGGGTTTCCCGGGCGTTGGTCATGACCACGTCGCTCTCGACGAGTCCCGGGGCGCGAGTGAGAATGTGATCAAAGCCGATCCCCACGAAATGAAACCAGCGGAGCTTGCGGGCGGCCTCAAGGACTTCCTCCGTGATCAGACCGAACTGGACCTCGGCGTCGGGAACCTCCCGAAGCTGCTCCTCCGGCGTATAGGCGGTTCGAAATTCCACCTCCGGGAAGATTTCCCGGAGTTCCTCAATGAATCCTGGTCCGATCCGGTGGGTGATGACGACTTTCATGATCTCAATTGCTCCTTCGCGTGAGGTTGGTCCTCACGGGCGGTTTCCTCACCGGTCCGCTCCGGCCTTGACACGGTATTTCTCGAACCAGGCCAGGATATAGCTGACCTTGGCCACCAGGTGGCTGGGACGCTGGGCGATGCCGTGGGCGGCCTCGGGAATCCGCACCATGGCCGTGTCCACCTTGCGCAACTTGAGGGCCTGATAGTACTGCTCCGTCTCGGAGATGGGCGTCCTCAGGTCCGACTCCCCGGTGAGGAGCATGGTCGGCGTCGTGACGTTCCCCACCAGCGAGAGAGGCGAATACTTCCAATAGGTTTCGTACTCCTCCCAGACCGGGCCCGGCATCCAGTACTTGCTGAAGGCGACGTAGATGTCGCTGGTGCCGCCCATGCTGATCCAATTGATGACCGGCTTCGAGGCGACCGCCGCCCGGAACCGGTCCGTCTTGCCCACAATCCAGGCCGTCAGGACGCCTCCCCCCGAACCTCCGGTGACAAACAGGTTTTCCGGGTCCACGTAGCCGCGCCCCAGCACGTAGTCCACACCCGCCATCAGATCGTCGTAGTCCTGGCTCGGATAATTCTGGTGGATGAGGTTGGCGAACTCCGCCCCGTAGCCGGTGCTGCCCCGGGGATTCGTGTAGAGCACCACGTAGCCGGCCGACGCCATCAACTGAAGCTCGACGCTGAAGTAGGGGCCGTAGTAGGCGTAGGGACCTCCGTGGATTTCCAGGATCAGGGGATATTCCCGGGACGGGTCGAAATCGGGAGGTTTGATGATCCAGCCGTCGATGGGACGGCCGTCCACCGGCGAAGCGTAGGTGACCGGCTCCACCGGGCCCAGCGCCTTGTGGGTCAGCAAGTCCTCGTTCAGACGGGTCAGGCGGCGAGCTTCACCCGAGGCTGGGGCGAAGCCGACATCGGGAGGACTCCGGGTCGACGTGGACGTGTAGACGACTCCGTTCCTTCCGGCCCGATAGGCCCCCGCCCCGTACGGCCGGCCCAGGGAGAGGCCGCCGGCGTCGGTCACCACGGGATGGATCTCGCCGTCGAGGCCGACCCGAGCCACTCGAGTCGAGCCCTCATCGCCGTAAAGGACGTAGATTTCGTCACCGTCCGGATGCCACTGGGGACTGGAGACGGACCGGTCCAGACCCTGGGTCAACGGGCGCGTGTTTTCTCCGTTCCGATCCATGACGTAAAGGACCCTGTTGGCATAGCTCAACCCCCGGTCGTCATACCCCGTATAGGCGATGGTCTTGCCGTCCGGAGAAAGGGCGGGGTCCGAGTCGGGCCCCTTTCTGTCGGTCAGGGTCCTGATCTCACCCGTCAGGGACACCTCATGGATCTCCGACTCCCGGGGCTCGTACTCCCAACCGGGAGAGCGATTGGAACTGATCAGGACCCCCGTGCTCTCGGGCAACCATACCGGCGGACCCGAGTCGTATTCTCCACGCGTCAGTTGCCGGGGCGTGCCCCCGTCGTCGTCCAGGAGAAAGAGCTGGACATTGCCCTCCTCCAGCAATCCCTGACCGTCCCGGCGATACCGGACGCTCCGGATCTCCCGGGGCCGGGGAGCCCATTGGGCGCCTTCGGGCGGGGACGGCAACTGCACCATGGGCTGCCGATTCCGGGGGACGAACCGGGTAAAGGCGATCCATTTGCCATCCGGGGACCAGGCCGGGTTCGAAGGCGCCCGCGCGAGCTGAGTCAGCCGGGCGGTCTGCCGCGTGTCCATCCACATGACGTAGAGCTGGGGGCTTCCCTCGGCGTCGGAGACGTAAAGCAGCCGCCTCCCGTCGGATGAGAGCCGGGGGGAGGAGTACCGGGCTTCTCCGGACAAGAGCGGACGATGCCGGCTTCCATCCAGATCGACGGTCCAGACGCTGCTCCGGCGCCGGTCGGTCATCACGTCCATGGAGTTGCGCATGTAGATCACGCGTCCGCCGTCGGGGGCGAAGCGGGGATCGGAAGCCCATTCCAGTTCGAACACGTCCTTCGGCTCGAATCGCTCGAGTTCGCCGGCCAGGAGCCGCACGGGAAGGAACGAAACCAGCAAGACGCAGAGACCGGCGATCAGAAGAAGCGACCGAAAAATGACCATATCCGCACCCAGGCCCGCGCCATTCGGCGCCGTTTCGTGAACCGCTATCATTCTGCGCTTCGACTTCGGACTCCACAAGGCCGTATGAGGAAAGAGAAAAGACAAGGAAGGCGATTTCCAATCGCCCGTGCCCCGCATTCCTCGATGTTCCACGAATCGGCGGTGACGGAACCTCCGCTCCCATCCATTCCGTTGCCGGCTTCCAGGGCTTCGTGTAACTTGTGCCCATGATTCGCACAATCGAGTGGACCGACGAGGGCGTGGTCATGATCGACCAGCGCCTGCTGCCGACCCAAGAGATCTACAACACGTACACCACCGTCGAAGGAGTGGCCGAAGCCATCCGGAGCATGGTGATCCGGGGCGCTCCGGCCATCGGCGTGGCCACCGCCATGGGCTTGGCGTTGGGGGTGAAGAACCTGACCTCCGGCGAGGACCTGGAATCGGAATGGCAGAAGATCTGCGAGACCATCCGGGTGACCCGGCCCACCGCCAGGAACCTCTTCTGGGCCATCGAACGGATGGACCGGGTGTTCCGGGCCCACTGCGGCTCCCTGGCCGAGGTTCAGGACGCCCTGGTGCGGGAAGCGCAGGAAATGCACGGTGAGGACATCGAGATCAACCGGCGCATCGGCCGGCACGGCCAACGGCTGCTTTCACAGGGTTCGACGGTCCTGACCCACTGCAATGCCGGCGCCCTGGCCACGGCCGGATACGGAACGGCGCTGGGGGTCATCCGGGCGGCGGTCGAGGCGGGAAAGGGCATCCAGGTCTTCGCCGACGAGACCCGGCCTTTTCTCCAGGGCGCCCGCCTCACCTCCTGGGAAATGGTTCGGGAGAACATTCCCTGCACCCTCATCACCGACAACATGGCGGGTTACTTCATGCAGTCGGGACGAATCCAGGCCGTGGTGGTGGGGGCCGACCGGATTGCCGCCAACGGCGATATCGCCAACAAGATCGGCACCTACGGCGTTGCCGTGCTGGCCAAGGAGCACGGGATCCCCTTCTACGTGGCGGCTCCCCTTTCTACCATCGACCTGGGAACGCCCACAGGCGCCCAGATTCCCATCGAGCAGCGGGACATCGCCGAGATCACCCAAATGGCCGGGCAGGACCTGGCTCCCGAGACCGTCCAAGTGGCCAATCCCGCCTTCGACATCACCCCCAACCGCCTGGTCGCCGGCATCATCACCGAGGAGGGCGTCGCCCGGACGCCCTACGTCGAGTCGTTGGCCGGCCTCTACCGGATCGCCAGTGAACGTTCTGGGAATTGAGACCAGTTGCGACGAGACCGCGGCGGCGCTGGTCGAAGACGGACGGCGGATCCTCTCCAACGTGGTGGCCTCCCAGGTGGACGTCCACTCGGTCTACGGCGGCGTGGTTCCGGAGCTGGCCAGCCGGGAACACGCGTCCAACATCAACCATGTCGTCGATCTCTGCCTGGAACGGGCCTGGAACGGCGAGTCGGACTGGGATCGCGTGGATGGCATCGCGGTGACCCGGGGCCCGGGACTGGTGGGGGCGCTACTGGTGGGAATGGCCTACGCCAAGGCTCTGGCCTTCGCGCTGGAGATCCCCATGGTGGGAGTCAACCACCTGGAAGGGCACATTCGATCGGTCCCCTTGGAACATCCGGGGGCGGAGTTGCCGGCCCTGGCCCTGGTGGTGTCGGGTGGGCACACGAGCCTTTTTTGTCTGGACGATGAACGTTCCTGCCGGGAACTCTCCCGGACCCGCGACGATGCCGCCGGCGAAGCCCTGGACAAGCTCTCCAAGGCGCTGGGCCTGGGATATCCCGGGGGTCCCGTCATCGATCGGCTGGCGCCGCTGGGCAACCCGAAAGCGGTGCGGTTCTCGCTTCCCAGGACCAAGGGCGCCGAGCTGGACTTCAGCTTCAGCGGAATCAAGACAGCGGCCCTTCGCCATTGCCGGCTGGAAGGGATCCAACCGGTCGAGCCCGAATTTGCGAAATCTCCGAAAACGGTGCCGAAAGCGATGTTGGACCTGGTGGCCAGCTACCAGAAGTGCGTCGTGGACCAACTTCTGGACCGGCTCGAGAAAGCCTGGAAACGGCACGACGTGCGTTCCATCCAGATCTCGGGCGGCGTCTCCGCCAACAGCGAACTCCGCCGCCGGGCGGCAGACCATTTCCGGGACCGCGCTCCCGTCTACTTTCCTTCCCTCCTTCTCTCCACCGACAACGCGGCCATGATCGCCGCCACCGGACACCGCCGCCTCGCCGCGGGAGAGAGGGACTCGTGGGACCTGACCGCCGAACCCAACCTGCCCCTCTGACCCCCGGTTCTCAGCCGGACAAGCTTTTTCATGTTTTCGCTCCCGTTGTCGTTTGATTGACTGATGCATTCCTCCTCACGGGAAATCATCGGCCTCGCCTCCCCATCGGCGCGGACGAGGCCGCGTGACCGGAAAAGGCTATGAACCAGGACTACCGAAACTTCGTTGAGCAGCTGACCGAAACCCGGCGCCATTTCGACGTGGTGGGCGAATCCTTACGGGATGAGATCCAGCTCGTGGCCGAAGGAGAGATGAACCTGGAAAAGGGCCTCGGGGGAATTCGTCAGGAAATGACGGTGGAACTCTCCCAGGTCAAGGCCATGCTGCGGCTGTCCCACGCCGATCTGAAGCACCGGATCGCCTGCCTGGAACGGACCGTGGAGGCTTTGATGCGGGATTCGAACGCCTGACGGGCGCGAAGCGGCGTTCCTCCGGAAGTCCGGCGCGCCCGATCTTGCCGGCCGGCGATGGGCGGGACCAGTTCTATTCGGTGCCGATAGCGGCCAGGATGCCCTCCAGCGCCCGGTTTACCGCGGACTTGCTGTGGGCCTCCAGGGAGTCGTCATAGTCGGTGAGCCGGGCCAGCACCAGATCGCGGGACGGAATCACCACAGTGCTCTGTCCGCCGGCCCCGGCCGCGTAGTAGGCATCCTCGGGCGCCGCCCAGTTTCCCTTGGTGTTGACCCACCACATGCCGCCGTACCGGGCCACGCCCTCGCCCCGGTTCTCCTCGTTCTTCCAGGCCGGGGCCGGGGTTCGCACGAAGTCGACGAACTCCTCGGAGAGGAGCCGCTCACCCTGCCACATGCCGCGCTGCAGGTAGAGAAGGCCGATCCGGGCCCAGTCCCGCGGCGTTCCGTGCTCGTAGCCGGACAGCACGAAATTGCCGTGGGGGTCGGTATCCAGGACCATGCGCCGGATCCCGATCTTGTCGAAGAGCTCCCGCTGGGGGTAGGTCAGGTACTCCTGGCCCTGTTCCTGGACGGTCCGCTTGACGATGTAGCCCAGGGTCAGGGGATCGCAGTTGCGGTAGCGGCCCACCGTGTTGGGCGGAAACTGGAGGGGGCGGCTCGTCACGTAGCGAAAAACGTCGATGGCGCCCACATAAGGGTAGTAGTGATCCGGGTATTGGGGACCCACCTCCGAGCGGCCTTCCGGACTCTTCACCAACCTCTCGTAGAGCGTGAACTCGAGTCCGCTGGACATCCGCATCAGGTCGGCAATGGTGATCTTGGACCGTTCGTCTCCGGGACCCTGCCACTCGGGGACGGGAGCCGGGTCCTCCAGTTTCAACAGGCCCTCCTGCTCAAGGCGCCCGATGAGCGTCCCGGTCAGGCTTTTGCCCTGCGACCAGCTCTCCATCAGCGTGTCCTGGGCGATGCCTTCGGCGTAGCGTTCGGCCACGAGCCGGCCCTTGTAGACCACCACCAGCCCGGCGGTTCGGGACGGCGGCTCGAAGGCCACCTCCACCGCCGCCTTCAGCTTCTCCTCGTCCACTTCGGGGGGCAGCGGTTCGTCCGGCAGGAGGTCGCCCATGGGCCAGGGCAGGGTTTCCCCATCGGGAAGAGAGGTTCGAACGGGAACCGGATCGAAATAGATGCCGTCGTGGTCCTCGGGATGGATGATGCAACCCTGATCGCCGTAGAGCTTGGCCGTCCGCGTGAGGGTCCCGCGCAACGTGGCCCGAACCAGGCGGTTTTCGTGGTCGATGGACTCGGTGACCTGGGCCATGTCCTCGGCCGGGAGGCGCACCAGCGCCCGCGTGACTCTCCGGCTGTGTTCGATGGCCACGCCGTCTTCCATTTCCGAGACGAAGACCGACGAGCAGAGCAGCTTGGCGTAACCCGCCACGCCCAGGCTGCCGATATCCTGGTCCTTGGCTTCCGGAATGGGTTTGGCCCCGGGGTCCCCGCCGGCGCCGGTGCAGGAGGCGCCAATAATCAGGCCGACTGCCAGCACCAAAAGGATCGGATTCAGAGAGACCAGGGAACGACACGCAGAATAGGGATACTGCTCAGGCATGCGGCGAAGTCTACTACGGTCCCGGCGCAGAAGTCCCGCTGATGGCGAGTCACAGGTCATCGGAGAATCGCAACTCCCGGGCGGTGGGACGAAACGAGAACCAGCGGGCCATGGAACCCGCCGGCGCCCGGCGGGAAGCCCGGACCCACTCCTGTTTCCGGCGGAATCGGTTCCTGAGCCTCCACACTTGCCGGTAGGCTCCCAGCGAAGACCATTCCCGCAGCAGGACGTACCCAACGATCCCCAGATCCCGAATCCACATGTAGGGGAAACACCTGCGCCGCACCGCCGGGTCCAGGTTCTTGATCCGCATCAGGTACCGGTTCTTGAGCGAGTGGTAGTTGATGTGTGTGGCGAGGCGTGCGCGGCGTGAGGGGAGCACCCGCCGCAGGTGCAATCCCTGGGCAGCCGGTTCGTAGAGAGCCCGCCATCCCCGGAGTTGAGCCCTCCAGGCCAGGTCCGCGTCCTCCCGGTAGGCGAAGAAGTCCTCATCCAGGTATTCGTCCCCGTAGCGGATGTCCTCCAGCATTTCGCGGGTGCACAGGAGGGCGGCGCCGCTGATTCCGAACACGAGTTGGCGGCGGTCGTACTGGCCCCGGTCCGGTTGCTGGCTGCCCCGGTCGAAGTGCCGCTGAGTCGGAGTGAAATAGATGCCGGTGGTGTCCAGCACCGGGTATCCATTCTCACGAACGGTCCGGCCTTCCGCGTCCATACGAAAAAACTTCCCCCCCGCCATTCCCACCCCCTTCACGCCGGTCATGGATTCCATCAGAGTCTTCAGGTACCCCTTGGAGAGAATGACGTCGGGATTCAGGATCAGGACGTGATCGAACCCGCCCTGGCGAAGGTGGAAATTGTGGCCGTAGCTGAATCCCCGGTTCCTGTTGGAGCGGTGCAGCCGCGCCCCATGGCTCAGAGCCACCCGGCAGCTCTCGTCTCGGGAGGCGTTGTCGTAGACGCGGATCCGTACGGGCACGTCCTGCTCCCGCACGGAGCGCAGGCAGGAGTCCAGGTGCGCCTCGCTGTCGTAGGTGACGATGCTGACCAGGACGGGAAGTCTGCCCATTTCAGAAGTCACCTCCGACGCCACCGGCCGATCATGCTGCGCCGTGCCAGGGCACCCAGGAGAATCAGGGGCCCCACGAGCGGATAGGCCAACTTGTGGTGCTTGGCCAGGTACCGGAGCATGTTGCGGTAGTAGATTTCCACGAAAGCAGCGTATCCCAGCCGGTCCAGCGAAGACCCGCCCAGATGGGTCCCGACCTGCAGACCCGGAAAATGGAGGATCTCCCAGCCTGCGGCCAGAATCCGGCGGCAGAAATCCACATCCTCGAACCAGGCCGGATGGAACCGTCGGTCGAAACCGCCGATGGCCTCCCACGCCCGGCGCCTCAGCATCCAGAAAGCGGCCGCGGGCTGTTCCACTTCCAAGGCTCGCAAGGAGGATTCATCGACCGCCACTTCGTCCGCTTCAGGATCTCTCCTGCGGTCCAAGCCGGCCGCCGCCAGCAGCTCGTCCAGGAATACGGCGTCCCGAAGCAGGGTCCACGGTCCCGGAAGAGGGCGAATCTGGGGAGTTCTGCCGGACGCGGAGAGAAGAGTCCCGGTGGCGATCCCGCAACGCGGCCTCTCGTCGGCCTCGTGACAGAGGGTTTCCACCGTTCCGGCACGAAGGGTGATGTCCGGATTCAGAAGCAGGACCCAGGGGGTGGCGACCCGGGCGATTCCCCGGTTGGCCGCGCCGGCGAAGCCCAGATTTGCTCCGGCTTCCACCAGTTCGACCCCGTCCCTTCCCAGCGCCGGCCGTGCGCTTCCGTCCTGCGACCCGTTGTCGACGACCACGACCCGGGCCCATTTCTTCCCCAGCGGTTCCATCGACTCCAGCAGACGGGCCAGGCAGGAACCGCTGTTCCAGTTGACGATGACGGCGCTCAGGCCCGATGCGGAGTCCATGGGAACTCATCAGCCCTGCGGGCTGTCGCCATCCCGGAAGCGGCGGAAACGGGGCGTGACCTCCCACCGCATCATCCCGTAGACCAGGCCGGGACTGGTCAGATCCAGAATGTACGCATTGTCGATCCAATCCTCGACGGTGTGTTCCCAGATGTTCCCCCGGGCGACGGCAATGGAAATGGAATAGCTGCCCGGCCGCAACTCGGGGATCCGGAACCGGAAGCTTACCGTCAGCACGTCTCCCGTTTGCGCCGGCGGCAGGTCCAATCCGGCGTACGAAGTGTTGGACGAGGTGATCTCGACCCCCATGCGGTCCCGGACCGTGAAGCCGACGATGGGATTCTCCAGATCCTTCAGCATCCGGGCCGAGATCAGCAGATGGACCTCCTCTCCGATCTGCGCCTGATTCAGGACCCGTCCGTCAGGAGAGTGGAGCAGCACGCCCATGATGCGGGCGCCTCCGTCACCGTAGCGGTTGTGGACGTTAGGCACGGTGCGGACGATCCGGAGGCGGTCGTCTCTTCCGGCCCCGCTCCATTGGAGCCTCTCCCCCTCCCGCCCCGCTTGCCTTGCCGCGACCAGGGCCTGATAGCGCTGGACCACCCGTTCCGGCGAGCCGTCCTCCAACATTCTCCCCCGCTCCAGCAGGATCGCCCGGTCGCAGAACTGGGTGACCGCCTGCAGATCGTGGCTGACGAAGAGAATGGTCTTGCCCAGACGGCGCAGATGACGGATCCGCTGGATGCAGCGATGCTGAAAAATGAGGTCGCCCACCGCCAGGGCCTCATCCACCAGCAGGATGTCCGGGTCCACGTGGACGGCCACGGAGAAGGCCAGCCGCATGAACATGCCGGTGGAATAGACCTTGACCGGCTGGTCCACGAATTCGCCGATCCGGGCAAATTCAAGAATGTCGTCCTGGCGTTCCTCCATCTGCCGCTTGGTGAACCCCATGACGGCGCCGGCCATGAGCATGTTTTCCCGTCCCGTGAACTCGGGATTGAACCCGGAACCCAGCTCCAGCAGGGCCGAGACGGTCCCTCGGACCCCCAAATCACCCGTGGTCTGCCGATGGATTCCGGCCACCAGTTGAAGCAGGGTGCTCTTGCCCGATCCGTTCCGCCCCACGATGCCCAGCGTCGTCCCGGGCGCCACTTCCAGGTCGATCTCCCTCAAGGCCCAAAATTCCCGGTGCAGGCGCCTCCTTTTCCCCAGAAACAGCTCCAGGAACTTGTGGCTCGGACGCCGGTAGATCCGGTATTTCTTGGAGACCTGCCTCAGGCTCACCACCGGCGGCGGCTCAGAGGGCATCGGCGAACTCCCGCTTCATCCCCCTGAAGGCGAGGCCACCCAGGAAGAATATCGCCAGCGAAACGCCGGCCAGCGCCAGCCACGACTCGGCCGCCGGGATCCGGCCCTCCAGAAGCAACAGGCGGTACCCCTCCACGACGTGGGTCAACGGATTGAGCCGCAGCCAGAACTGGAACCGGGGCGGCACCCTCTCCACCTGGTAGAAGATGGGAGAGAACCAGAACCAGAAGACCAGCAACACCGTAAGGACCTGCGCCGTGTCCCTCAGGAAGACCTGCAGGGCCGCCAACAGCCAGCCCAGGCCCAGCGCCAGCAGCATCAGCCAGAAGAACCATGCCGGCAACAACCAGACGGTCCAGGTCAACAGGCCGAGATAGAGGAGCACCGACAGAAGCACCGCCAGGCCAAACAGGTGGGTCACCAGGTTTGAGGCGGCCAGAGTCAGGGGCAGGACCTCCGACGGAAAGAGGGTCTTCTGGACGAGGTTCCTCTGTTCCACGACCGAGGTGCAGGAGCGCTGCAGCGTGTCCTGGAAATAGAGCCAGGGCAGGAGTCCGCAGAAAAGGAAAACGGCGAAGCTGTCGGTCCTTCCCAGTTCGGGACGAACCTGGAAGATGACCTGAAAGACAAAGGTATAGGCCACCAACAGCACCAGCGGATGAAGCAACGACCAGCAAAGCCCCATGACCGAGCCCACGTAACGGCTCCTCAGGTCGCGCCTCACGAAGGTCCAGATCAGGTGCCGGCGCACCACGAGCTGGGTGAGGAAGCTGGACAGGATCTGGAACGGCACCGTGACCTTCACGCGGGAAATCACCTCACCGGGACTGGTGTTTCCGGGTTTCCTTTCGGACCGTATGTTAGCAGTCCGTGGCGATAGTCCCATGACTCTCCGGGATCGGCGGCGCTCGAAAGCGGAAGGCCTCTGATATCATCGGCGGCGATTGCGGGCCGGACGGGCCGATCCGGAATCATTGTTCAGCGGAGACAGGACGTGACGGAGAACATCCTGGCCCTCGATTTCGACGGCGTGATTTGTGACAGCGCCCGGGAATGCCTCTTCACCTCCTATTCGTGCTACGGACCGGTGGCGGGATTTCCTCCTGCCTCGAACCTGGAGGAGATCTCCCCGAGCGTGCGGGGACCCTTCTTCCGCATGCGCCCCTTCGTCCGTGACGGAAAGGACTACATCGTCATCCTGAATCTCATCCTGGGTCAGGACTCGGTCTCCCGCCAACAGGATTTCGACCGCCGTGCCCGGGAACTGCTGCCGGATCTGTGCGCCTCCATGGGAGTCTCCGATCCCCGGGCCCTGGAGGAGGTGTTTCAGGAGCACCGGAGAACGCTGCGCCAAAGGGACGAGGCGGCATGGATGGAGATGAATCCCCTCTACGCCGGGGTGGAGGAAGGGCTCAGATCGTGCCGGAGACACTTCGGCCGGATCTATGTCACCACCTCCAAGCCCAGCGATGCGGCCGCCAAGATCCTCCAGTATCAGAAGATCGATCTCGCCACCGACCACGTCTACGGATATGACCGGGTCCGCCGCGCCCGGGGCAAGAACGGGCACCTGGCCCATCTGCATGAGCTGACGGGCGCGCCCTACTCCCGCATCCACTTCGTCGACGACCAGGTTTCCCACCTGCAATCGGCATCGGAGCTGGGCGTCGGCTGCTACCACGCCACCTGGGGCTACACGACCCCGGAACAGGTCAAGGACGGGATCTCCGCCTCGGTGACTCCCCTGCAGGAAGAATCGGCGGCCGCCTGGATGCGGCGATTGCTGAGCTGACTTCCGGCGATCAGGAGTTCTCGCGCTGCTTCGGCTCGGCCTGCCCGGCCGGTCCGGAGGAATAATCCGCATTGCTCCGAGTCGGACGCCGGAGCACGCCTCGGTTCAGCGCTTCCAGGCATTGGCCCGATCCCGGAGCCGGGTTGGAGACACACCGGACTCTGCGGTCGCCAATGATGGCGACTTCAGTTGAAATCGCACAGATTTGTCACAATATAGACCCAATTTGTCATTCCCATATCATCTTTTACCAAAACAGCTCAAATTTATTTCGTTACGCTGTACGGTAAGTGTTATATATCGCAGTGGGTCGCTCACCGAAGATCCCTCGATCCCAATTCAGTAAACAGCAAAAGAAGCTCCGTCCTCTCTTTTTCTCACAAACGTCGTTCGGGCAAACCGGACGAGACCGAGGGGGGAGGGCCACCCCGGGGATACGACGATGGCCGGAAGAAATTCGCTGGACATCCGATCTCCTGGATTGACGCCCCGAGAGTTGCCGGCCCATGCCAAAGAGAGCCTGCCGGAGGTCCGGCGGCCGGAGTCGACATCGACAGCCCGCACCGATTGTCCTGCTCGCCCTGTTCGTCTTGTGGGGACCGACTGAAGCGTGGTCGCAATCCACCGGTATTTGCGACCGGACCCCACAGGTTCGAGACGAGATTCTATCGCGGCTCTCACCAGGCACGGCCTGCGGCGACGTAACTGCCCAGCAACTGGCAGGAATCAACCAACTGACCCTTTCGGACAGTGAGATCGATGCGTTTCAAACCGACGACTTTTCGGGTCTCACGAGCATGCAGTTCCTGAATATCACAGGCACCAGTATTACCACGCTGCCGTCGGGCGTGTTCGAAGACCTTGGCCAGTTGGAAACCCTGACCATCAACCGAAATTCTCTCCTGACTACGGTGCCGTCGGGCGTGTTCAACGATCTCCCGAGTCTCCTGCGTCTTTACATCCATACCAACGCGCTGGCAACGGTGCCGCCGGACCTGTTCAGCGGCCTGCCCAACCTGGAAATTCTGGAAATGGGAGATAATCTTCTGACAGAAGTTCCGGCCGGCCTGTTCAGGGGTCTCTCCTCGCTTAAGCAGCTCATTATGCCCAACAACCTGTTGACGACCTTGCCGGATGGCATCTTCGTCGGCCTCACCAGCCTGCAGTTGTTGTACATTTACGGCAACCAGCCCGACGATCCCGATTCGCTCTTCCCATTCCTGTTCACCTTCCCGCAAGAGGGAAGCGCGACTGAGGAACAGGCCACGGTGCGCGTCCGCCTGGTGTTGGGCGTTCCCCTGCCAATGTTGCAGTTGTCCTTGTCGGCAGAAGGAGGCACCGTGTCGCCCGCAGTGGTGTCTATCGCGCAGGGCGAGACCGAGAGTGCGCCGGTCACCGTGACTCGTACCGGGGACGGACCCGTCACTCTCAGACTTTCTGGCCTGAGCGCGGACTTGAGCTGCACCATTGTCTCCGTCTGCTGGAGCGGGTTCCGCTTCACCTACAGGCCACTCACTTTGTGGGAGGGTCCGGCGGGGACCCCGATCGACGACAGCGACGACGTCCCGGGTTCCCAACTGCTGTTCATCACCGACACGGGGATCAGCGCCCGAGACCAGGCGGGGACCGGCATCCCGGCCTCTCGGAGTGTCTCGGACCTGTTGGGGACGACGGAGGCCGCGCAGAAGAATTTCATCTCCGTCGCCAACACCAGCGAGGACCGGGCAGTGACGGTGCTGTTTCAATATCACAACGACGAGATGAAACGTGTTCTCTGGTACCTGCGGGTCCTGCGGGCCGGTGCCGCGGTCCTGGTCGATCCCTTCGATCACGAGATTCCAGGCACTGCTGACGGAGAGGGCGCCGGGGGGAGGGTGAACGTCAAGGACATCCTCTTCGACACGATCCCGGCTCTGAGCTCCGAAGAGGATGCCGGCTTCAATTCCGGGCGATTCGTGATTGCCGTCACGGCGGTGGGTGCAAACACGGTCGACGATCCCGACACCAGCGGCAACGAAAGCAACACGGCTGACACGGCGAACATCCTCTTCCCCACATTCCTGGCCAAGGACCTGCACGGGGTGGACAACATCGACAATTGCGGAGAGATCAGGACCGCCGTCGGCGCCACCGCGGAAGACAACAACCTCGAATACACCGGGCATGGCATTGACGGAGCCAATGATTGCTCCCAAGCGAGCGACGCTGCCGGTGCCGACGATACCTCCAGGAACGTCGGCGACTTGAGCATCCACAACTACCAGCCCCTGGCTTTCAACTGGTTGACCGGCCACCACACGGCGGCCCAGCTCCTTCCGGACCTGGGCGAGGGGATCGCCTGGGGCGTGAACGCCTTGACGCGACCGGCCATTGCGATCTCCGGAGCGGCGGGTGCGGTTCACATCGGAATCGACGTCCCTTATACCGTCCTGGACGGCGCGAACGGGGGTCGTTTGGCCCCCAAGGTGCATGGGGGCGCCGAGGAGGAGAACGCCGCGACCGACGACGACAACCGAGCCGACGACAGCGGCGCCGGGGCTCCCGTGGCCCAGGATCCGACGGCCTCGGAGAACAACCGGGTCGTCAACGGCGGGGCGCTGGTATGGCCGGCCCTGTACCGGACCGCCCACCAGGAGCAGCGGGTCCGGTTCCTGTCCGTGGCAGATGACTACGGCGACCCTGGCGAGTACCAACTCCTTGCCGCCAGGACTCTGTACAGGATCGCGCTCCACGACGCCATGGGAAATGTATTGTCGTTCCCCGAGACGGATCTCCCGGTGTTCGGTGGACTGCCCCTTCCCGAGCCTCCGCCGAGCCTCCATGTCCTGGTGGATGGGATCGGAGTCCTGCCCAATGCTTCTCCGGAGGATTGCATCGGGAATGCCCGGGTCGAAGGTTGGAGCTTGGCCGACCTGACGGACATCGTCCCATCGTCGGCCGCCGGCGGGAAGGACTTTGCGGGTCTGGACGCCCCGGTCGATCCGGAGACAAACGCTTCACCGGGGTGGGTGAGGTTTCACCGCACCCAGGTCACATGCACCAGGGACTATGGAGACGGAGACCCTTCCGACAGCTCGATTGAGATTCCCGACGGCGTTCCGACCCAGGACAAGAGGTCGTTCATCGGCGGCACCGTGGTGGTGGAGAAGGAGACGGCGAACCGCACCTTCGTCACGGCGGGGCAAGTCGTCGTGAGATTCCTGACCCCGCACTCGGCCTTCGGGGCCTCATGGTGGCTGGGCGAAGATTAGCCCGCCGCTCTTCGGCCTGCGAGGGTGTCTTGTCCAGAACGGCCCGTTCCCGCCTTGACGCGCCTCCATATCAGGGGGGTCATCGCCGTCGCGGCCGCCGCCGCCTATTCTGAGGAGTGTTCCGCTGATGTCCGGCGCGCCGGCCGGACCGCAGGCGTCTTCTCGGCGGTTTGATCCCGGAGCGACCTCAGTTCCCGGACCAGTGCCTGCTGCACCCGGGTCTGCTCCTGGATTGCCCGGGCCACCGCGTCCAAACGGGGCTTGATCCCGAAAATCGCGAAAGGAACCAGGCACCAGATCAGACCCAGCACGACACACAGACCCAGAATCAGAACGAACGAGCTTCCCAGGATGAAACCCAGGACGTCCATGATCGACTCGGCATTCATCGCAGGCACTCCCGAGAACGGCGGACCGAGAGATTCGATGGAACCGGAAGTGATTTAACCGGCCGGCTCCAGAACATGGGCGAATTCCTCCCGCCGGACCTGATCGCCGAACAGGACCGGGGCGCATCCTTCCAGGTCGTAGAGGAACATGGCTCGCGTGGCCTGATCCGGATCGATATCCCGAACCAGAAGCGCCTCTTCTCCCAGCCCGGTTTCTCCCACCACCTGCCCGTCCGGGGCCACGACCAGGCTGGTGCTGTTCTGATGCTCCTCGTAGCAGCAGTTGCAGGAAGCGACCCAGACCGTGTTCTCGGCCGCTCTAGCGACGATCAAGGAACGGTGAATCGGGATTTTCCAAGCGGCCGGACGCGTGGTGTTGTTCTGAGGATGAAAGACCAGTTGGACTCCCTGGGAGACACACTCGCGCGTGGCCTCGGGAAACCGGAATCCCTCAAAGCAGATGACGACCCCCACCCGGACTCCCCACAGCTCATAGGTCTCGAAGCGGGTCCCGGGGATATAGGCGGTGGCGTCCAGGGGAGTCAGCCGGACCTTGTGGTGGGCCCCCAAAATCTGGCCTTTCTCGGAAACGACCAGCGCCGAGTTGTAGGGTTTCCCCAGCACCGGATCCTCCGGGTTGGGGATTTCGGTCCCCAGGATGCAGGCCATTCCCAATTCTCCGCAGCGCTCGGCCACCTGCCGATGGAGCCGGGAAAGATGGTCCGCCGGCACCGGCCGCTGCGGGGGCGGCGGCGTCACGTCGACGCGGTAGCCGACGGTGTGAGTCTCGGGAAAGCAAAGGATCTGCACGCCCCGGGCCGAGGCCTCCTCCATGAACCGGAAGACGGTCCGGGCGTTGATCTGAAGGTCGTCCACCTGTCTGGCCTGAGCCAGCCCAATCCGGATTGAAGCCATTGGCGTTTCCCCCCTTTTTCCTCGAATCCTACCACTTCTCTCCTCTTTGCTCTCCGAACGGTTTATTCTGAAAACCGGAGGGACAACATGAACAGGATCGATCTGACAGGAAAGAACGCGGTCGTTACCGGAGGGGCCCGTGGCATCGGCTATGCCATTACCCGGCGCCTCCTGGATTCGGGAGCAGCCTGCTGCATTTGGGACATCAATGAGGAAACCGCGGCGGCGGCGGCGGATCGACTCGGGGAAACGGGAGCCTGCAGCTTCCGGACGGTCGATCTGACCCGGGCGGATCAGGTCGATGCCGTTGCCGAGAGCACCCGCAACGCTTTGGGGTCCATCGACATTCTGGTGAACAACGCCGGCGTCGCCGGCGCCACCAAGCCCCTCTGGGAGTATGATCCGGAGGAGTGGCATTGGGTCGTCGAGGTCGACCTGTTCGGCGTCTATCACTGCTGCCGTTCGGTGGTCCCCATGATGCTGGACCGGGGCTGGGGGCGAATCGTGAGCATCGCCTCCATCGCCGGGAAGGAGGGGAACCCCAACGCCTCCCACTACAGCTCCGCCAAGGCGGGTGTCATCGGCCTGACCAAGGCCCTGGGCAAGGAACTGGCCACCAGCGGAATCCTGGTGAACTGCGTGACCCCGGCCGTGATCGAGACCGATATGCTGAAACAGTTGACCCAGCAGCACATCGACTACATGCGCTCCAAGATCCCGATGGACCGCTTCGGAAAGACCGAAGAGGTGGCGGCGCTGGTGGCCTGGCTTTCGTCGCCGGACTGTTCGTTCAGCACCGGCGGCGTGTTCGATATCTCGGGCGGGCGGGCCACCTACTAGCCAAGACCGGGAAGGATCCGGCGAGGGGTCCGTAGCGGCGGGAAATGCGAAGGGCCCCGGCCTGGGGTCAGGCGCGGGGCCCAGAAAGGAATGGTTTCGGTGGCGTTGGGTCCCCTTCCCTCAGGAAACCCTCCTTGACACCACTTGACAAGAGTGGCTTCCGTTAGAAGGACGCCACCTCCGCCATACCATGTTTATCTATATCCACTGAATCACCTCCTTTCCGGGCAATACCCTCACTTAGCAAGACCCCTCCTGCTCGGCTCCGTGGGCCGCCCAAGTCCCTGGAACCGCCACCACTCCGATGCCGGAGCCTGTGGAACTCAGCAATATTCGACCAAAGGCCGGCCGCTTGTCAAATACCGGCCCGCAAACCCATCAATGCTGACTCCGACCCGCCCCGGGAGGATGTCCCGGGCCACCTGGACCATACGGTCCCGGTAGGCGAGACCGATGGATTCCTTGTCGACCTGAATCATCGCTCGAGGCAACGCCGTCCTCAGCGTCCGTGACCCGTCGGGAGATCCGTCTCCCTCGACGAAATGGTCGATCACGACCCGGTCCGCGGCGTCGCCGATTCGGCGAAAGAATCGCTCCGGATCCCGGATGGGCAGCAGCGGAGAAACGGTGATCACGGTGAAAAGGCCGAGTCGCCGGAGCCGGCAAGCAGCCTCGAAGCGGCGATCGACGGAGCTGGCGTGGCCGGGCAGGCCGGGGACGGCGTCGAGGTCGGTCTCGATGGAAATATGGATCCGAAGCCGGCAGCGCCGTGAGAGTTCCAGGTAAAGGTCGGAGTAACCGGTCACCCGGTGGGAGTGGGTCTGAAGCACCAACAGGTCGGGCGGCCGCTCCAACATGGCCTCCAGGACGCTGCCGGTGACACGGTACCGGGATTCCTGGGGCAGAAATGGCTCGGTGGAACTGGACAGGAAGACTCCGAAACGCTCTCTGCAGCGGCGGGCCCAGTTCCTTTCCCGCCGCCAGTGCCGCCGGTAGGAAGCGGCAGCGTTCTCCCGGATCTCCAGGAAACTCCCCCAGGAGCGTCCCCGGGTCAGAAAGAAATTGTGCCGGACGTAGCAACCGGCGCCGCAAAGTGAGTTGCCGAAACTGCAGCCCCGATAGGGCTGGAGCGAGTGGGAAGTGACGGTCTTCAGGTAGCCGCTGGTCCGGGTGAGGACGTTTCCCACCTCCCGCAGGGTGACATCCATCCTTCCCACTCTACGGGCTTCGAGGCGCGGGCTCCAGCGGGCGCGGTTGGAAGCTTCAGTTGATCGTGCTCTGACCCGGCACCGGCAGATCGTCGGGGAGGACGTTGCGGTTCACGGCCTGGTCCAGATCGATGACGTAGGTGTGGGGAGACTCCAGCAGAATCGGCGAATGGGTCGCCGTGACGATGCGCATGTTCTTCTGATCCACCAGTTCCATGAGCATCTTGAGCACGCGGCGCTGGTTCGACTGGGACAGGGCCATCTCCGGCTCGTCCAGCAGGAGCACCGTCCCTTCGGGGAGCTTGGGAAACGACTCCTGGAAGAGCGAGAGCATGATCTGGCCGTGACTCGCGACATGGAGGAACTCCAGCATCTGCGGCTCGTCCTTGAAGAGGTGCAACTGATTGCGGGGGTTGTGCTGCTCGGCGTCGAAGAGGCGAACCTCCCCGATCTCCACGTCCCGGGTTTCGAGACGATACGAATAGTGCTGCAGTCGTTCACCCCTGAGCGCATGGTAGATGGAATGAAGCAGCGTCGACTTCCCCGATCCGTTCTCTCCGCTCAGCATGATGAGGGGATGACGCAGATCGACGATCATGGGCATGTGGAAGTTCAGGTTCATGAATATGGGATGAGTGAGGATTTTCAGGTACATGGTTTGCTCGACTCGTGGGTGACGATTCCGGCGGTGGACCCCGCCCCCAGAACAGACCGGGGGCCCCATGTTAGGAAGCGCGCCGGGAACCGTCAAGGAACGATGGTCCACACAACCAGCCTTCCGAGGCAGACCCGAAAAACTCCTGAATCGAAGGTTGCTGCCATCCGTAACGCAGGAAGGGATCAATTTCCCAGCAAGAGAGACAAGCGGTCTCTGTTTTCAGCCCTGAAGGGATTCAGGAACTCGACTCCACCCAGGCGCCGGCCATCTTGCAGATCTTCGGTCAAAATCGACGAGCAGCGAGCACTCCGCGCGGCGGCCCAGAGCATCGCGTCCCAGAATGACAGCCCGTGTTCCTCCGCTGCTTCCATGGCATCGACCAATGCCACGTCGTCCGCTGAGGCGATATCGAATAGTCCGAGCCAATCTCGCACGAAAGCGCCCGCGTCGGCCGGACTGAGCAACCCTTTGCGGGTGGTCGCCCGAAAGAATTCCGCCAGCGACTGGATCGTCAGCACGCAGTCGCACTTCGCCGCGTGACCCACCAAATCGACGGCTTCATGGTGCCGGAGTCCGCTATCGCGATCGACCGCGTACACCAGGATGTTGGTGTCCAGCGAGAAGCGTCTCGGGACAGGCCTAACCCGCAATTCTACGCCTGCTGGTGCGTTTTGTGTCCCGGATACTTCGGCAGACGATGGACAGGTGCGGGAGAATGAGATTCATCTCGGAAACTCTTTCCTGAAGCGGGGGGCCATTCCGGTCAACGTTCATGGATCTCGTCACGCTCGATCCTCAGACCTCCGAGCGAGGCCCCCTTCCTCAGGCGGGTCATCATCTGCCGGTAGGCCGCATTCCAGTTGGGGTCGGTGGTCTTGTCAGCCTGGTGGGGCACAAGCTCCGCAATCGGATGGCCTCTCCGGGTAATCAGGAATTCCTGACCGTTTTCAACCTCCTGCACCAGCTTCGAGAACTTCTGGTTGGCAACCCTCAAGGGAATGGTCCGCATTGGGTTCTCCCTCTGTGACGCTCTATGTAGTATATACTACAAATTGACCCGCCTGTCACCTTGCCACGGTACGTTGGAGGAGCGTATTCTGAGGGATCAAACCCGAATGGCCGGCGGGCGAGCGGCCGATCGCGATCAGGAGCCGGGCCCCGCTGACGAGCCGGCGTGATGGAAACATTCTGAACCGCGAAAGCAGGAGTTGGCCATGACCGAAGCGGCAAACGGTTTCATGCGGCAGTTCGAGGAGCAGGGCTACGTGGTGCTGGAGGGAATCCTGGACCCGGAGTTCGACCTCCAACCCATCCTGGACCACTACGAGCGGCTCGTGGATTCCCTCGCCCGCCGGCTCGCGGACAAGGGCGTCCTTTCCAGTACGTACGAGGACCTCTCATTCGGGCCACGCCTGGCGGCCGTCGTCAGCGAGACCGGTGGCTCCTTCTTCCAGGAGATGGAGATCTCGCTTCCCCAGAGCGGGATTTACCCCGACACTCCAATTCATCATCCGCCGGAGGTGTTCCGTCTCCTCAGACACCCGGGACTGCTGGATGCGGTCGAACGTTTCATCGGCCCCGAGATCTATTCGAACCCCGTGCAGCACATTCGGATCAAGCCGCCCCAGCGCCTGCTGTCCGAAGACGTGCTGCTGAACGCGCTGGTCGCGCGCACTTCCTGGCATCAGGACCAGGGTGTCGTGATCCCGGACGCCGACTCCACCAAGATGCTGACGGTCTGGGTTCCGATCACGGACGCCACCCGGGAGAATGGTTGCCTGATGGTGGTGCCGGGCAGTCACAAACGGGGATTGACTTTGCATTGTACGTCCCCGGGCAAGTTCCAGATTCCCGACCGGCTCGTCTCCCCCGGGGCCCGCCCCCTGCCGATGAAGGCCGGAGACGTGCTCTTCATGCACAAGCTGACCATGCACAGCTCTCTCGCCAACCGGAGCGATCAACTGCGTTGCAGCTTCGATCTTCGATACAACCCCATCGGAGAGCACACCGGGCGGCCCTGGTTTCCGGGATTCGTGGCGCGGAGCCGTTCCAATCCCGAGTCGGAACTCAGGGACCCGGAAATCTGGGCGGAGAGCTGGCGTCAAGCCAGGGACCATCTGGCCCAGGTTGAAAACCCCAGCTTTCAACGCTGGGTCGAAGGCGATCCTCGCTGCGCCTGAGTCGCCCGGCTTCCCAATTTCCCGAGGTGTGGAGGATCCGGGAGCACGGTGACCGCGGCCCCGGTGAGAAATCCGCGCCTAAAATATGTACTTCACGCCCAGCATAATCCGCCTGGGCCAGGTCACGTCCCGCTGAACCAACCCGAAGCTGCCGCTGGTGGGGTTCGTCACCACCGGACCGAAGCTGGCGTGATTGAAGGCGTTCAGGAACTGGGCCTGAAAGCGGAGCCGGTGGCCCTCGGTGATGAAGGTGTCCTTGATGACGCTGATGTCCCAGAAGTCGACCGGAGCGGAACGCAGATTGCTGAAGCGGAAGGGGAAGGTCCGCTTGTGGGTCCCCTCGGGAGCCCTGGCGGAACTCCTCTCGAATCCGGCGTTGGTGTTGAACCATTTCTCCACGGTTCCGCCCGACAGAGGCAGCTTCTTGGGGTCGAAGCCCGAGGTGGTGAACACGTTCCCGAAACTGAGGGGGAAACCGCTCTGGAGCTGCCAGACCCCGGAGACCTGCCAACCGCCCAGCCTGTGGCCGCGCCCGAAGGGCACCTGCCAGATCCCGGTGAGCTTGAAGTTGTGGGTCCGGTCGGCGGTCGCCACGACTTCGTAGGGAACCGGATCGCTGGGGTTGAGGTACTGCCGGGCCTCCATGAACTTGGACCAACTGTAGCCGAGCATGTAGCTGATGCCTCGGCTCAGACGCCTTTCCAGCCGCGTCTCCAACGCGTGATACCAGGCGTAGTTCTGATTGGTCATGCTCAGGGTCACGTTCCGGAAATGAGGGTACGGCTTGAGCAGATCGCTGCGGCTGATGTTGGCGGTGTTCAATCCCGTCCCCGGGAGGAGTCCGGCGAAGGGGTTGGCAAAAGAAGCGCCCAGCAAGGCGATGTTCGCTTCGTTGCGGTGGCTGAGGGTACTCAGATAGCGGCCCGGAAGGACGTTCAGGTTCCGGGATCCGAATCCACCCGTCGCCCGGGTTCCCACGTACCCCACTTCCAGCAGCGTGTCCGCCGGCAGCATGTGCTGGACGGTCAGTGACCAGCGCTGGTTGTAGGGGATCTTGACCGTGTTCTGGTCGAAGAAGCTCACGCTCTGACCCAGGTTCGTGGCCAGACCCATGCTGTTTCCGATGGGCTCCTTGAGTCCGGTGGGGAAAGGGTCTTCGAAGGTGGCAATGTAGGTGACGCCATTATCGAAGCTGGGAACCAGGTCGGTCGACTGACTGAAACCCGTGAGAATGGGCCGGAACCGGTTTCCGAAGATGCCCACCGGCTCATGAAACATCCCGTAGCCCCCGCGCAACACCGTGTCGTCGCCGAAGCGGTAGGCGAAACCGATGCGGGGAGCGAAGAGGTTGGAGGGCACGTCCCATAGTTCTCGTCGGATTCCGCCGACGCCGGCATAGGTGATCCCTCCTTTGACCTGAAAATCGCCGGGAGAGATCTCCGGAATGGGATTGGCCATATACGCCGCCGTCGCCGCGGCCGCGATGGGGCTGTCGGCTCCGAAGTCGAAGGTGCTCACGCTCCGGTCGAAACGCTCGGTGACCGGAGCGAAGTACTCCCAGCGAAGCCCGATGTTGACGGTCAGTTCGGGAGTCACTCGCCAGTTGTCCTGAATAAAGACGCCGTAGTAGTTGGTGTGGGCCGCGAAGTTGGCGTTCCGGTTGATGAATCCGCTGGAGGGTTGCCCCAGCAGGAAGGCGGCGAAACCCTGACCCTGCGCGCAGGGCGAGGTGTTCAGCGGCCCGTTGGTGAAATCGCAGCCGAAGCGGAAGACCGGATTGGCCCAGGTAAAGCTGGCCTGGTTGGTCAGGCTGCTGCGGAACTCCATACCCAACTTGACGTTGTGATTGCCCCGGTTGAGGTCGGTGGAGGTCTCCGCGGTGTGCACCATGGTGCGGTAGAGAGCGTTGCGGGTCTCGTCGTGGATACCGCTGAAGCCCTGGATCTGGATGTGGGGCAGCGCCGTCTCGGCCGGGTCCAATTGACTCAGCATGTTCTCCGAGAAGGGGAGGGTGGCCAGGTCGAAGAACCCGTCCGGGTGGTTCGTCTTCTTCATGCTCTTGGCGTAAGCCGGATACCCTCCGCGGTTGAAGCTGTAGCGGAAATTGAGGATGGTCGTGGGACTCACGGTCCAGACGTCGTCCAAGCCGAAGTTCCACCGTTCGATCGCCTGCCAGAAGCCGGTGGCCAGGTTGCCGTAATAGTCCCGCCATTCACCCGACCAGTCTCCCAGGAGCGCGTAGTTCCCGAAGAGCCGGTTGCTGGGGCTGAAGGTGTGGTCCACCCGGGCGAAGTACTGGGTCCACCCGGTGGGGGAGGGAGTCACGGGCTGAAAGTTCCGGGTCCCGTCGGCTCCCCCGGTCACATTGGGCGCAGGCCAGAATTCCAGGAGTTTTTGAGAGATGGGGTGAATCTTGCTGGAGGGAATGATGTTGTTGGGAATGGGCTGCCTGGAAAAAAATCCGTCCCCCGTGGGTTGGATGGTGCCGGGGTCGTAAATCTGGTATTCGGGGCCGGCGGCCAGCAGCGCCGAAAGGTCTCCCTGCAACATGGCGGGGGTGGGCACGGTGCGGGTCCCGTAGAACTCGGTCGTCTCCTGGAAGGTGCTCTCGAAGGTGAAGGCAAAGAAGGTCTTGTCCTTGAAGACGGGCCCGTTGACCCCGCCGCCGTAACGCCGGTAGAAGGAGGGCACCTTGTCGGCGCCGGCGCGGTTGTCGAAGAAGGCGGCGGCGTTCCAGTCGCTGTCGCGCCAGAATCCGTAGACCGACCCGTGCCACTGGTTGCTGCCCGACTTCATGGTGACGTCCATGGTGGTTCCCGAGTGGTGCCCCTTGGTGGCGTCGTAGTCGTGGGAGATCTTCATCTCCTGGACCGCCTCCGTAGAGGGCTGGACCTGGGCCTGCTGGCTGCCGCCGACGGCGTTCCCCACGTTGTTGATGCCGTTGAGGGTGAAACCGATGGCGTTTCCGCGCGTGCCGTGGAAATAGAAGCCGGTGGCGATGGACCACCCCGGCTCGTCCCACTTCCAGCCGCCGCCCGGAGGACTCGACGCGCCGGGCGCCAGGATCAGCAGGTGGCTCGGATTTCCTTGGGCCAACGGCAGGGTCTCGATCCGCTCGTTGTCGATGAGGTTGCTCAGCGTGGCGTTGCTGCTCTGAAGCAACGGCGCCTGGGCCTGGACCGTCACCTCTTCCGTGACCTCGCCCACCTCCAGCGTGAAGTCCAGGAGCAGAGCATCGCCCGTCCTCAATTGGACCGTCTGCTTGATGGTCTTGAACCCGGGGAGAGACACGGTCAATTCGTATTCGCCCGGCTCCACGTAGTTGACCCGGTAGGTGCCGGTGTCGTTGCTGACGGTGGAAAGATCCACTCCGGTGGCGACGTTGGTCGCCGTCACCGCCACGCCCGGGATGACGCCGCCGGTGTCGTCCACCACGCGGCCGCCGATGGAGCCGCGGGTTCTCTGGGCCCAGACGGGACTCCAGGCCAACAGGACGACCAGCAGAAAAAGGACCAGGCCCTTCCGCTCGTTCATGATTCCCCCTCTCTAAAGGACTGTCAGGCAAGAAGTTATGGGGTAATTTACCACCATTGATAGCAGCTCTCGGGAAAGGAGTCAAATCACGGGGCCCGACGCGTCTCCCCGTTCCGGTCCGATGGTTGGCGCCACGTTGTAGAGTAGGTGAGATGCGGACAAGCCTGGGTTTGCGGGTTCTGGGAACGCTTCTGCTGGCCGTCGCCGGCTTCAAATCACTGGACTGGGCCTTTGTCGAGCTCAACGCCCGCAAGGTCGTCCTTCCCCAGTTCGACGTCCGGTTGATTCCGACCCACGATCCGCGGGTCACGAAACGGCTGGCCAGTATCCTGAGATATGAGCGGCCGCCGCAAATCATCTTTACGGGAGACTCCCGGACCAAGTGCGGATTCGACCCGGAAGTGATCGGCCGCACCCTGGGAGTCCCGCCCGAGACCTTCTTCAACTTCGGGACCGGCTCCCAGACGGTCCGCTTCACGAGGCAGGTGTTCCTGCCCGAGTTACTCCTGGGGAACGGCATCCGGACCGGGACGCTGGTGTTCGGCGTCAGTCCCGACTGGCTCCTGACCACGGACAAGTCCACACGATTGACCCGCCTCTACCGGGATTCGCTGCACTACCGGATGAAACATTCCGAATCGGGTGCGGAAGATCCGATCGGAAGCGCGGTCTCCAATTTCCTGGCCCGTCATCTGGCCCTCTACCGCTACCGCTCCGACCTCATCCATCAGGAGGTGATCCCGGACCTGAAGTGCTGGTTTCTGGGAGACTGCTACGTCGCTCCCTACGTGGACGCCTCCATGACCTTCCGGGAGGCGGAACGGGTGGCCGGCCTGCAGACCCGGTACGGGTGGCACAGCGATCAGTGGGCTCTGCTGACCAGCGGCGAGTACCGGAGCGAGGGGCAACGGCCCCGCTTCACCGAAGAGAATGCCGTCGATCTGGAAAATCTTTCAGTGCTGATCGACGAGGTCAGAGACGCGCGCATCACTCCCGTCTTCCTGATCATGCCCCTGCACCCTTCGTTCCTCCGGGTCCACGAACCGGCGGCCTCCCGAAACCAGCGCCTGTTGGAATCTCTGGCCGGAGAGAAAGGGGTCGACGTCCTCTACCCTCGCCGGGACTACTCGGACCCCCGTCTCTTCACCGACGGTCACCACCTCTCCCCTGCCGGCGCCGCCTGGTTCAGCTCCGACATCGCCCCCCGGCTCCGGCCGTACCTGTCCGGCTGTTGAGTTTCGCTGCCGCAACACAAAATCATCCGACTCTTGGCGCCCTGCCGATTCGAGTCCGTAGACTCTGCTATCTTAAAGATTCGTCGCGGTTATCTTTACGGACCCTTGATGTGGGCGCCGGCGAAGGACGAGGGGAGAATCGTGATCAACCGCCGCAAGTCGACGTGTGCCTCTCGGCCGGGCGTGAGAACGGTCAGGAGAGGTTCGGCGAAATGAAGCTGGTCGTCACCGGGAGCAACGGCTTCATCGGCCAGAACACCTGCCGGAGGCTCATCGACCTGGGCCACCAGGTCATCGGCGTCGACGACCTCTCCGAGGGTTCGTCCAGGCGCCCGGTGAATGGCGTCCGGTATCACGTCCGATGCGTCACCGACACGGAGTGGCTCCGCCGCCTGTTTCGGGAAATCCGTCCCTCTGCAGTGATCCATCTGGCTGCCGTGCCACGGGTCTCCTATTCGGTCCAGGAGCCTCTGCGGAGTGCGACGCCCAATCTGACCGGGACCATCTCGGTGCTGAACGCCATGCTCAAAGCGGGTCTCGTGGGAGAGAGCCGGCTGGTCTTCGCCAGCAGCAGCTCGGTGTACGGCGGCGCCGACACCCTGCCCACTCCCGAGACGCATCCCTGCAACCCACAGTCGCCGTACGCTCTGACCAAGCTGCAGGGCGAACAATGGTGCCGGATGTTTCATCGCCTCTACGGCCTGGACGTGGTGAGCCTGCGCTACTTCAACGTCTTCGGACCCGGAGCCCGTTTCGGCGGCGCCTATTCCACCGTGTTGCCGGCGTGGCTCCATCACCTGTACGTGGATCCTTCGTACCAGCCGTATCTGGAAGGGGACGGCACGCAGACGCGGGACTTCTGCTTCGTCGACAACGTGGTGCAGGCCAATGTCGCCGCGGCGGTTCGCAACCATGGTTTTTCGGCTGAAGTCTTGAACATCGGGCAGGGACAGGCCCACTCCCTGATCCAACTCCAGCAGGCCCTGGAGCAGATCAGCGGCAGAAAGCTTCCGCTGGAACGCCGGCCTCCCCGCACCGCCGACGTGGCCCACACTCAAGCGGACATCTCCCAGGCCCGGGCCGAGCTGGACTTCAATCCCACCATCGACTTCCGTGACGAACTCTCCCGGACGGCGGCCTGGTACCGGGAACGCCGGCCCGCGCCCGCCCGGCCGGCCGGGCCCGCAGCCCAAGCCGGCGGCGCCGGCCCACACCGAAAAAGGTGAGACGTAAGTTAAAGATAGAAAGGTTGACCCCAAAACGGCCATAGCAAA
>JAPPLF010000051.1:0-87970 GCA_028874215.1 Acidobacteriota bacterium | reverse complement strand
CTACTTCGTTCACTAACCCCCCCGGCCGGGGCCGGGCCCCCGGCACCGCGGCCCCGCGCCGGCCGGGAACGCCTGACGCGCTGCCATGGCCTGCGGCGCCGTCACTCAGCGAAATCGGTCAGACTTCAGTTCATGATCGAATGGTTCCGACATCTCGGCGCTTCGCTCTCCCGCTTCACCGAACGCTGGGTGCCCGATTCATGGGTCATCTGCATGTTTCTGACGGCCGCGGCCCTGCTGCTGGCGGTAGCCGGAGCCGGTGTGGGCGTGGAGGCGGCGGTCCTGGCCTGGGGGACGGGCATGTGGACCCTGCTGGAGCTGGCGATGCAATTCGCCATCGCCATGGTGGCCTCCCACGCCTGCGTGTCGTCGCGGCCGGCCTACCGTCTGCTGGACCGCATCGCCCGGATTCCGGATCCCGCGCGGCCGCTTCAGGCCGTGTTCCTTGCGGGCCTTTTCTCACTGGTCACCGGATACCTCAACTGGGCCTTCTGCATTGTCGCCGGGGCCCTCTTCATTCCCTTCCTCTGCCGTCACAATCCCAACGCGGACGTCCGGATTCTCGTCGTCGGCGCCTACCTGGGAATGGGGACGGTGTGGCACTGCGGACTGTCCGCTTCGGCGCCCCTCATCATGGCAACTCCTGGGAACCCACTGCTGGAACCGGCCACGGGCCAGCCGGTCGTCGATCGCCTGTTTCCAGTCACCCAGACCCTGTTCAACCCCTTCAACCTGGTCTACATGTTCGGCATTGCCACCGTCGGCCTGGCGACACTCCTGCTGCTGCATCCCAAGCGAGGGCGGGTCACGCTCACCCGCGAACGGGTGGAGGCCATCCTGCCGCAGCCTCCCCTGCTTCCGGAAAGGATCTCGACGCCGGCGGGGACTCTGGAACGTTTCAGGGGTTGGATCGCGCTGGCGGTCGTCCTGATCCTCTATCCCCTGGGCCATACGATCGTGACCCGCGGATTCGGGACGGCTTGGACCATCAACGGCTACAACATGCTCTTTCTGGGAGCGGCCCTGCTGCTGCACGGGCGTCCCGATTCGTTCGTCCAGGCCTGCCGCAAGGGCGCCGGCGCAACCTGGGGCATCATCCTGCAGTTCCCGTTCTATGCCGGCATCTTCGGAGTGATGAACAACACCACGCTGGGCGCCTGGCTGGGCGACTTGTTCGCCAGGCTGGCCAGCGCCGACACCTATCCCATCGTGATCTATGTCTACTCCGGCTTCATGAATCTCTTCGTCCCCTCGGGAGGTTCCAAGTGGATGATCGAGGCCCCATTCCTCATTCCCGCCGGCGAGGAGCTTGGCGTGTCCGTGACCACGATTCTGCTGTCGTATTCCTACGGCGACACCACGACGAACCTGATCCAGCCCTTCTGGGCCATCCCGATCCTGTCGCTGATGCGGATGCGTTTCGGGGACGTTGTGGGGTATTCCTCGCTGGTGGGCCTGGTTTGTTTCTGCTTCAGCCTTATCGCCATGTTGCTGATCCCCATCCGGCTCTAGGGAAGCGGCGGTTTCCTGTCGCCAGGACCGGCGGTTTTCCTACCGCCGGTTGGGGGGTAGGGGGGACGGCAGTCCCTCCTCTACGATTTCCGGACTCTACCCTTTCCAGCCGCCGAATCGCACAGAAACCAAGAAGAAGAACACGGGGGACAAGACTGTCCCCCCTCCTGTCGTTGACCGGCACCCGCGTCCACGAATAGACTCGACCTGTACAGATCATTCCATGGCCTCACCAGGAAACGGCCGGTGAACTTTAATCTAACGCTTCATCCGCAGTGGACGCGGCGGCATTTCTTCTCCCGTACTACCCTCGGTGTGGGAACGGCGGCGCTGGCCACCCTGCTCCGCCCAGGACTGGCGGCCGGCTCCGGGGACACCGGCTCGGGGCAACGGGGACTGCCCGGCCTGCCCCACTTCGCTCCCCGCGCCAAGCGCGCGATCTTTCTCTTCCAGTCGGGCGGACCCTCCCAGTTGGACCTCTTCGACTACAAACCGGGACTCCACGAGTTGAGAGGCACCGAGCTGCCCGCGTCCATCCGGATGGGACAGCGCATCACCGGAATGACGTCTCAGCAGGCTCAGCTCCCGGTGGTCCCCTCCCTTTTCCGGTTCGCCCAACACGGCCAATCCGGGACCTGGGTCAGCGAACTGCTGCCTCACACGGCCCGAGTCGTGGATGACCTGCTGGTGGTGAAGACGGTCCATACCGAAGCCATCAACCATGATCCGGCCATGACCTTCATTCAGACCGGGAGCCAGCAGCCGGGCCGGCCCAGCATGGGCGCCTGGCTGAGCTACGGACTGGGCAGCGAGAACGAAAGCCTGCCCAGTTTCGTGGTCCTGGTCTCCAAGGGGGAGAACCGGGCCATGCAGCCCATCATGTCCCGGATGTGGGGAAGCGCTTTCCTCCCCTCCAGCCACCAGGGCGTCAAGTTTCGGGGCGGCGGCGATCCGGTGCTCTATCTCTCCAACCCTCCGGGGATCAACCCGGCAACCCGGCGCCGGATGATGGACGGTATCGGAGAGCTGAACCGAATCCGGATGGATTCCCTGGGCGATCCCGAGATCGCCGCCCGGATCTCCCAGTACGAAATGGCCTTTCGGATGCAGGCCTCGGTCCCCGAGTTGACCGACCTTTCCCAGGAACCGGAGCGCACCTTCGATCTCTACGGTCCCGACTCCCGGACACCCGGGACCTATGCCGCCAACTGCCTGCTGGCCCGCCGCCTCAGCGAGAAGGGGGTGAGCTTCGTGCAACTCTTCCACCGGGGATGGGATCAGCATCTCGACCTCCCCAGCGCCATCCGGGAGCAGTGCGCCGCCACCGATCAGGCCAGCGCCGCGCTGGTCACGGACCTGAAGCAACGGGGACTGCTGGAGGAGACCCTGGTGATCTGGGGCGGCGAGTTCGGAAGGACGGTCTACTGCCAAGGCCAGCTCACCGAGGACAACTACGGCCGCGACCATCACCCCCGGTGCTTCACCATGTGGATGGCCGGCGGCGGCATGAAGGCCGGCGCCGTCTACGGGGAGACCGACGACTTCGGCTACAACGTGGCCCGGGACCCGGTGCACGTCCACGACTTCCAGGCCACCGTTCTCCATGCATTGGGCATCGACCACACCCGGCTCACCTTCAAGTTCCAGGGCCGGCACCACCGGCTGACCGACATCCACGGAAGGGTGGTGGAGGACTTCCTGGCCTGAAGCAGGCGACGAGCCCGGGTGAGCAGGGTCCCCCTGCCGGCAGCTCGCCGGCTTCCCGGTTTGCCTACGAACGCGGCCGACCCGACGCCGTGTAGTCCCCGGGTCGCCACGTGGCGACGCGCATCTCGTAGTGGAAGTCTTCCGAGACCTGCGTGTAGTAGGCGGTGACCGCCCGGCCGTCGGAGAGCTGGACAGTGCTGGGATACCCGCAGTCGCGCCGGGGACAATCCGCGATGCGAATGGGCGGGCTCCAGGTCTTTCCGTGGTCCTCGCTGAGCCGGACGTCCACGCCGAAGTTGTTCCAACAGCGGTTCCCGTAGCTGAGGAGAACGCGGCCGCCTGAGAGAACGGCCAGGTTGCCCGTCACCTGCATGGGCAGACTCAGCGGCATCTTTCGCTGCCAGGTGCGCGCGTTGTCGCTGGAGACGAACAGTTCCAAATGAACGTCGCGGCTCTCTTTGAATTCTCGTGATGCGGCCAACCAGCGCCCTCCCCCCAGATGCATAATGTCAGTCTCGTTCCCCACGGGATTCAAGGGCACGTGTTCGCCCCAGGTCCAACCGTCGTCGCGGCTGCGAAGCAGGTAGGATTCACGCAGGTTGTCCCGCCGGAGGTAGACCGCCGCGCACAGAGATCCGTCGTCCGCGATGCGAATATTGCCGAACGGGATGAACTCATTGTCCCGGCCGGCCGGCGAGTCCGGTGGTGCGGGAAAGTCGTGGCTCACCTCCCAGGTCCGGCCTCCGTCGGAGGAGCGGCAAACCCAGGCTCGAACGACTCGCCGGTGAGGCCCGCTGAGGACCCCCTGGGGTGCCCGGTCCGCCCAACCGCTGCAGAGGACGATCAGATCGCCGTTGGCGGCGAACCCGGCGGCGCAGTTCATCCGGGCCGTGGTCGGCTCATGCACGGCAGGCCGGCTGCGAAAGCGCCAGGTGCGGCCGTCATCCTCGCTGGCCCAACAGTCGAGGTCCCCCTCCCAGAGGCCATGGCAGGGCTGGTTGTAAATGAAAGCCACCAGGGTTCCGTCTTCCAGCCGCTTCAGGTTGGGCCAGGCGCAGACCTTCTGGATAGCCGTCCGCACTCGACTGACGGACGGCCCCCCGTCGGTATGTGCGGAAAGGTGAGGAGTCAGCGCCGGCAGGACCAGTGAGGCCGCACCGGCTTGAAGTGCTTCCCTTCGATTCATGGAGTCTGCTCCCCTTTGGATTCTGTGGTGGTGTGAGAGGCGCCAGTATAGCAGCCGGCAGCGAAAATCAGACGTGGCGACGCGAACCGGAAAGCGTCGCGGACGGAAGGCGTGACGGTTCGAAATCAGGCGTCCGTTTACGGAGCGATCTCACCAGTTGAACCCGATTGCAATCAATTCCGTGATTCAATGTTTCTCTTGGCGCAAACGTTTGAGGTTGTTGTGGATGTTGCGTACCCCATCAGATCCTGCGGACCGCAAGCGCTCCTGAAGGACTGTCCTTGCCGCTTAGAATATGCCCGTGATATACCACACTTGGTTGGAGACAATGTAGGCCCTAAGTCGAGGTATCGCTGTGGAAATCACTGCCAAGCTGTTTCGGAACGGTCGCAGTCAGGCCGTTCGGATCCCCAAAGCGTTTCGTTTCGAGGGAGTCGATCAGGTGATCATGCGGAAGGAGGGGGAGGCCCTGATTCTCGTGCCCATCCGCAAGACCTGGCAATCCTACGCGGAAGAAGCACCTTCCGTGGGCGACGAATTCATGGCGGAAAGACCCGAACTGATGGATGGTCGACGAGTCAAGTTTTGATGCGGTATATGTTGGATACCGACATCTGCAGTTATGTTATTCGAGTCAGAAACCCCCGGCTCTTGGGGACCCTTCAGGCAAAGGCGCATTCGGGCGCGGAAATCTCCATATCCGCCATCTCATATGCTGAATTGAGACTGGGTGCTGAACGAACCCGACGGCCCAACAGGTATCGACTCGCTATCCGGTTGTTCTGCGATCGACTGAACCGCATCATGGCATGGGATGCAACGGCAGCGGAAGAATTTGCTGTGCTCCAGGCAGAGTTGTTGAAGATCGGGAAACCGATCGGCCGCAATGACGCCATGATCGCCGCGCACGCTCTGAGCATCGGCTGTGTTTTGGTCACCAAAAATCGGAAGCACTTCGCCAGAGTGCCCGGCCTCAAGATCGAAAACTGGATCGCGTAATACACGCTACAGGGAGGGCGAATGGCTGAACATCGCAAGACCAGCAACGGAATCGACAACCCCTGGTACCCGGAGGGAGGGCCGGGGCGGCACCTCAAGGCCCGGCTCAAGCGGGGTGACGTGCTGATCGGCCCCATGCTGGAGGCGTACGCCCATCCGTCCCTCATCAAGCTCTTCCGGCACGCGGGTTTCGACTTCGTCTACATCGAGTACGAGCACAGCCTCTTCGACCTGCAGGACTTGGCCGACACCATCCTGGCCGCCCGCGACAACGGTCTGCCCCCCATCGCCAAGACGCCCCAACTGGAGCGGCAGGAGGTCTCGAAACTCCTGGAAGCGGGAGTGGTGGGCATCCAGTTGCCCCGGACCGAGACCCGGGAGCAGGTCCAACGGCTGCTGAGCTACCTCAAATTCCCACCGGCGGGAACCAGGGCCGTGGCGCCGGGATGGGGCAACAGCGGCTACCGGGAAGTCACCGACTGGCAGGGCTGGATGGACGAGCAGGACCGGGAGACCGCGGTGGTGGTCCACCTGGAAACGGTACGCGGATATGAGAACGCCGAGGAGATTTTGAGCCTGCCCGGCGTCGACATGTGCTACGTGGGCCCCGGAGACACCTCCATCGAGTTCGGACATCCGGGCGACTACGACCATCCCGCGGTGCGGGGCCCCATGGAGGCGGTGCTGGCGCTCTGCAAGAAGTACGGCGTGGCCTTCGGCACCACGCCCTCCGGAGGAGCCGCCGCGGGCGAGTGGGCCCGCAAGGGGGCTACGTTCTTCGAAGCGGAGTCGGAGTTGGGGTTCATCCGGACCGGAGCCGCCGCGCTATTGGACGACTACCGGGCGAACATCAGGCAAGGATAGGAGCGGGGCGGCGGTTTCCTAACCGCCGATTCTTGGAACATCGTCCAATGCGGCGCATGGGCGATTGAAGTCCCCCCCTTCTACACCCGCTCCACGGCGGCGGGACAGCGGACCCCCGTTCCTCCCAGACCGCAGTAGCCGGCAGGGTTCTTGGCCAGGTACTGCTGGTGGTAGTCCTCGGCGTAGTAGAAATCGGGAGCCGGCAGGATCTCGGTGGTGACCGGACCGTATCCGGCGGCGGTCAGTTCCTGCTGGAAGGCGTCCCTGGAGGCCGCGGCCAAGTCATTCTGGCGATTCGAACCGGTGTAGATTCCGGAACGGTACTGGGTCCCCATGTCGTTGCCCTGGCGCATGCCCTGGGTCGGATCGTGATTCTCCCAGAAGATGCGGAGCATCTCTCCAAAGCTGGTCCGCGTGGGATCGAAGACGACCCGGACCACCTCGTTGTGACCGGTCAGTCCGCTGCACACCTCCTGGTAGGTGGGGTTGGGCGTGAAGCCCCCCGCATAGCCCACGGATGTGGAAAAGACCCCTGAAGCCTCCCAGAACTTCCGCTCCGCACCCCAGAAGCACCCCAGTCCGAAGAGAGCCGATTCCATCCTGCGCGGGAACGGAGGGAGCAGGGGCGTGTCCAAGACAAAATGCCGGGCGGGAACCGGCATGGAAGCATTCCGGCCGGGGAGCGCATCCTCCGGTTTCGGCATTCTGAGCTTGCTGGAAAAGTCCCAAAAGACCATATTCTCTCCCGCCTGCCGCCGTGCCTAACCGGCACCGGCGATGCAGTCTCCAACCCTCCGCCTATTCTTCGGACCGCCGCAGGAAAACGTCGCTCGTCGCGATCGCCGTGACCGCGGCGGAGATCCGGTAGTCACTCTCTTCCAGCGCGCGGCGGGCCGACAGCACGGCATAGAAGTCGCCGGACTGGAGCTCCCGCGTCAAGGCGTATACGACCAGGTTCTCGGCGAAGTTCCGGACGAAGGTCCGCCTCCGATGTTCCTGGAGCAGGTACTGCTTCAGATCCTTCAATCCGCGAACGACGGTGCCGTCGGGCAACGGGTCCGGGTCTTCCACCGGTTCCCGGCTGCGGCGTCCGATGGCGTCGAACTCCTCCAGCGCCAACCCCAGTGGATCGATACGGTTGTGACATCCGGCGCAGCGCGTGTCCTGCCGGTGGGCCGCCATCACTTCGCGCAAGCTCATCTCGGCCGCGTTCCCGTTTTGCGAGTCCTCCAGCTTGCCCGTCTCCACCGGAGGCGGCAGCGTGGGTGTCCCCAGGACCTCGTCCAGAATGTAGGCGCCGCGCTCGATGGCGCTCCGGCGATTCGGGTGGGAGGTGAGGCTCAGGATGCCCGCCATGCCCAGCAGGCCGCCGCGGCCGTCGCTCTCGGACAACGAGACCTTCCGGAAAGAGTCCCCTTCGATCCCCTTCATGCCGTAGAAATCGGCGAGCTCGGCGTTGACGAAGGTGAAATCGGAGTCCAGGAGATTCAGGATGCTCAGGTCCTGCCGAATGATCTCTTCGACGAAACTGCGAATCTCCCCGTACATGGAAGCCTGAAGGGTCTCGGAGAAGCGGGGGAACTCCTCCCGAGAGACGTCCAGGTGGTCCTTCACCTTGTTGAACTTGAGCCACTGGCCCGCGAACTGGGTGGCCAGAGCCGCCGCCCGGGGATCGCGCAGCATGCGCTTCACCTGCGTCTCGAGGACCTGACTGTCGTGAAGCCGTTCCTCCAACGCCAGCCGGATCAACTCCCAGTCGGGCGGACCCGACCAGAGGAAGTAGGACAAGCGCGACGCCACCGCATGATGGAGCAGAGGCCCGGTGGCCTTCGACGGCTTTCGTTTCTTGTCGCTCCAGTTGATGATCTTCCTCTCCCAACCGTGCACTTCGGCCAGATAGACGAACTGGGGAGAGGACAGTATCCCCTGAATCCCCTTCCTCACAGCCGCCTGGCGGTCCATTCCTTCACGGATCCGGCCGTCCAGAAAAGTGGTCAGACGCCCGGCTTCGTCCTCTCGCAACGGCCGGCGCCAGGCGCGCTCGGCGAAGGCCAGCAGGTGGTGGAGGGCCCGGATCCGCCATTCGTCCGCGGGAAGCGGCTCCGGCGATTCGGAAGCAGCCGGCGGCCCGAATCGGAGGCCCTGGTCCGGGTCCAGAACGGCGTGGGACGCGATCCTGTCCGCCGCCTTCATGTAACGCGCCAGCTTGGTGGGTGACAACTGCATCTCGTGACCCCGATTGGCGAAACCGCCATCGCTGGCCACGCCCCCCGGCTGAGTGAGCCGGCTCAGGTCCAGGTCGAGCCCCGTCAGGTCGCGAACCGTGTTGTCGTACTCGAAGGGAGTCAACTGCCGCAGGCGGGCATTGCTGGGCCGGGAAGATTCGGGGGTCACCCGCTCTTCCAAAGCCCGCTCGTACCAGATGGCGAACAGTTCCCGCTCCTGTTCCGACGGCTGGTGCTTCTGGGCGGGATGAGGCATGGAGCCGGTGGTGAGGGCCCGCGCCACGCCGCCCCAGGTCTTGTGCCACTTCCGCAGTTCGTCGTCGAACCGTTGTTCGACGCTTTCCTGCAGGTCGAGCCCCCCTTCCCGCGTCGCATTGTCGTGACAGCCGTAGCAGTAGTGCTTCAGGAAGGGGTGGATGTGCTCGGCAAACTTCAACTCCGATGCGGGTCCCTGAAGCTCGGCATAGGGAATTTCCGGCTCGGAGGCTTTCTCCGCCGATAGGTCCGCCGGTTCCGGCCAGGAGGACGCTCGGTCGATCCAGTCGGCCAGCATGGCAATCTGCTCAGCCGTGGGCCGGGGAAGGCCTTGGGGAGGCATGGTCTCGGGATGGTCCGGAGGCAGGCTGAGACGCCGGATCAGACGGCTCCCGGCTGAATTTCCGGCAACCATCACCCGGCCGCTGTCGCTGCCCCGGAGGGCGTTCTCGAACCGGTCCAGGCGCAGCCCGCCTTGCGGATTATTCTCGCCGTGGCAGCTCTGGCAGTAACGGCTGAAGAGGCTGTGGATCTTGGCGTCCCAATCCCCCGGCGGCGGAGCCTGCCGGCCCAGCGCGGCCGGTCCCGCCACGCCCATGAGCAGAACCCACAGGATTCCGAGGATTCGGATGCGGGATGAGCAACGTCCGGAGACGGACGTCATGACGGCCTCCTCAACCGGAAAGCGTGGAACCGAGAGACTCGGTGGCTTCCTTGAACCGGTCCATGGGCGCTCCCATGTTCTCGGCCAGCGACAGGAAGAGTCCGGACATGGATCCGCCCTGGAAATCGATGGCTCGGCCGGTCTTGATCCGGCCGCCCGCGCTGCCGCCCAACAGGATCGGATACTGTTCGCAGGTGTGGCGGTTCCCGTCCCACATGCCGGAGCCGATCATGACCATGGAATGATCCAGCAGGGTTCCCTCCCCTTCCCTCACCTCGTCCATCTTTTGGAGCAGATAGGTGTACTCGGAGACATGCCAGCGGTTGATGAGGTGGTACTGGTGCAGAGAGCTGGGGGTCTCCTTGTGGTGGCTCAGGGCGTGCCATTCTCCCCGCACTCCGGGAATGAAGCTGAAGTCGCTGTACTTGGGTCCGTAGCTGTCGAACATGAAGCTCACGACCCGGGTCTTGTCCATCCGTAGCGCCAGCACGATCAGGTCCAGCATGAGCCGGGTGTGCTCACGGAAGTTCTCCGGCTGATAGAGGGCGAAGTCGGGCGTCTCCCCCGCCCCCCGGGGATCTTCCGGATGAAAGCGGCGGGAGATTGAGCCGGCTTCCGACTGCTGCTGTCGCTGCCAATCGGCCTTGTCCCGGTCGAGGCGGGCGATGCGCTGCTCCAACTCCCGAATGCCCTGGAAGTACTCCGACAGGGTCTGGCTGTCCTGGGCGCTCAGACGCTGCTCCAGAGTCTTGGCCTGATCCAGGACCAGATCCAGAACGCTCCGGTCCCGCTTCAGCCACGACTTGTCGCCGAAGAGGGCGTCGAAGGTCATGGCCGGATCGATCTCCTTGGCCAAGGGCTTGTCGGCGCTCACCCAGGAAACGGCGGAGTCGTAGAACCCGCGGCGGTTTCTGGAGGGTGCGATGCCCAGCGCCATAGACGGAAACTCGGTCTGGTGCCCGATCCGTTTGGCGATGTGCTGATCGATGGAGATCCCGGCACGGCTGTGGTCCCGTCCGCCCGGCTCGCCGGTGTACAAGGAGGCCACCTTCCCGGCGTGTCCCCTCAGCTTCTTCAAGTGGGGATGGGAAAGATCCTGCAGGATGTTGACCTTGTGCTGGATCGGCCGGAGGGGCTCCAGGGTCGGCTTGAGGGCGAGGGTCGAACCCTCTCCGGAGGCGCCCCATTCATGTGTATTGACGCCCAGGGGAAAGAAAGTCGCCAGGAACCGGATTGGGACTCCGGCCGCAACGTCTCCCGCCGGCGCGGCCACCACGCCGGGAATCGACTCCAGCCACGGGAGAGCCAGGCCCACCCCGGCGGCCCTCAGAAATGATCGACGATTTTGCAACATGGTCAATCCCCGGAGAAAACGTCCTTTGCCTTCACGCGGTCCGACGGATCACGTTACTCGGGCACGAGCAGCGCCGTCGACACGATAACCGACAGTATACCCTTTGGGGATTATAAAGACTGGTTGACCCCAGCCTCTACAGTTCCGGCGGCACGCTCGGGCCAACGCCCCACGTTCTGCCGCCCACGGCAATATCCCCGGCCGTGTGTGTTTCGTTTCGGGACTGGCGGAACTGGCGAAGCAAAATCCATCTTCTCATCCGCCTTCATGCCCCAGGAACTGAATAGTGCCAATTACTCCGCGGACAGTATACCCCATGGGGGCGTCACTATCAGGGACGTCAAACTGTCTTTATAATCCCCTACCCTTTCACTACGACCTTCGCCAGCGTCCCGCGGCCGGGCAACAGCTAATCGGGCACGGCCTCCGGCGGCAGATGCCGTTCCATCCAGGCCTTGAGGGGAACATCCTCGGGTCCGGGCGAGGTGTAACCCATGCCGCCGGTGCCGGCGCCCAGGAGCTGCCGGCGAATGGGGCCGCAGCGATCCATCAGGTGATCCACGGTCATGTCGTCCCGCGGCCTGAGCCAGCGGTAGCTGTAACCGTAGAACAGGACTTTCCGCGTCCAGTCCGAATCGTTGGGACTACCCGAGTGCCAGAGCCGCCGGTCGAAGAAGACCGCAGTCCCCGGCGGGACGCAGACGGTCAGGGCATCGGGCGGGTCGGAGACACCGTCGTCAGGCAGGGGCAATCGGTTGCGGCGGTGGCTTCCGGGCACGATGGTGAAGTTGCCGCAACCGGGTTGCGACGTGTCCGTGAGGAAGAAGCCGATCTTCAGCGAAACCCTGGGCCGCGGGTCACCTTCCAATTCCAGGTTCAGGCGGCCGCTGTCCTGGTGCCACTCCAGCCGTTTCTTCCCGGGCGGTCGAACCCTTCCGGGCGGGGTAATGACCATGTCGGTGTGGTAGAGCTGGATGTTCCAGCCGAGGATCCCCCACACCTTGGGAAACGTCAGGGGCCAATCCAGCAACCGGAGGAACAGGTCGTCGCGTCCGATGAAATCCAGGATATGGATCATCTCTCCGGCATCAATGCCGTTTGTCTGGCGATGCCGGCAATCGAGCCGGTCGACTACCGCCGCCAGATCGCCGACCAACGACGCCGGCAGGGCATCGGGAACGATGAAATAACCCTCCTGTTCGAACTTTCGTCGTTCCTTCGCGGTGAGGCGATAGTCGAGACAACTGGGTTCCACTCTGTCCAACTCCCCGGCGACTCGCGCGCCCGTGGCACATCGAAGGAAATGACTCTCGTGCCGGACATCCATTCGATATCAGAACCGGACACGGCAGACAAGCGCTGCGGATTCCGCTTGGCGTCGGGCTCGATTGTGGGTATGAGTCGGCCGGGGCAGGTGCTATGATGTGATCGTATCTAACCCCGAAGACTTCAAGGAGAAAACCATGCCACCATTAATCAAATGGAGCCGGAGATCAGGAATTCTGATCGCGATGCCGGTCGGACGCATTGACGGAACCAACTATCTCGAATGCCAAAACATCCTGGAGTCCGGTATCGATCCCGAAGAGGGCGCCCTGATTCTGGATTTTGCACGATTGGGCTACATCAGCAGCGCGGGACTTCGCGTCTGCCTGGTCATTGCCAAGAAGTTCAACGAACCGGGAAAGGCCTTCGGCATCTGCAACCTCTCCAGTTCGATCCGCGACATCGTCACCGTCAGCGGCTTTGATCAGATTATCCCGCTTCACGAATCTCAGGGGGCGGCAATCGAAGCCATCACGGGGGTGACCGGCTTCGAAAGCGACCGGGCGGCAACTCAGGCGGCCAGCACCATCCCAACGAAGCGCTCGGTCAACTTCGATATCGTCGGAGAGAACATCCGGGATATTGCCAATTTCACGATCGAAAAATACGAATACAAGCACGACCGAACCCTCTCCCTCCAGGCACGGGAGGCGGCGATCGCCGGAATTACGAATGCCCTGTGGCGGTTCGTCGAGCGTTTGAGGACCCGGCGCCAAAAGATTCTTGAGGAGATGTTCAGCTCGGCTGAGAAGGCGTTGGACGAGGTCATCGCAAAGACGGACTAACGGCAACGCTGCCGGTCGCGCCGAAGTGATTTGAAACGCCGTGGAACGGCGCTTGCGCCTCCGGATCACGCATCGGGTTTGCGAATTCCCCTGCGCGTGAGAAAGTCCCAGTATCCCGAAAAAGCAGCGTTGACCTCCTCGGACGTCAAGCCGTAGTCCGCCAGATCGTAGCGGTGTTTCGGCTGATTGCGGCGATACTGCGCTTGCTGGAAAAGCCAATCGTCCATGGTGTTCAGGACCGACTGTTTCAATGGCCAGTTGAACCGCTCGTAGATGCTGTGCACCACGGCCAGCGGATCCTCCACCAGATCGACGTAGTTCACGTCCATCCAGCGATGTTCCAGTTCGGGATGGGCTTCCCGGAAATTCACGCCCCTTTCCATCATTCCGCTCATAAATGCCAATAACTCCGGACCGAGGCTTTCCCGCGGCTGCGGATGGACGGATAGTGAGCGGGCCTTTTCCACAAAGCTGCTCCAGGACCCCATGAACTGGCTGGGGCTTCTATGCGTCTGGATGAACAGGGCGTCCGGATAGGTCTCGACCAGGGTCTCCAGCTCCATGAGGTGAAAGGGCATCTTGAACAACCATTGGCCGTGGTGGCCAGGCTGTCGTTGGCGACGCTGCCAATTGTAGTGCTGCATGATATCGGTGGTGGTGGGCATAGGCGTGCCGCGAACCGGTGGCGGCCAGCCACCGGCCGAATTCGGGAATATGAAATCGAACGGTGGAGGTCCATGCGCCGAAGGCCATGTTCAAGATCGGGAAGTCCTCTGCCGGTTCGTCGACGTCGAAGTCGTGAACCCCTTTGAAGACTTCGACCACCCGGGACGATTCGAGCATTTCCTCGACCCGCGCCCGGCGGGGGTCGTCCCCTGTACCCCCGATCGTGGCGTATTCCTCCTTTGACAAGACCGGCTCGGCGTACTCATAACCCCGCAACGACCAGAATCTCGGGTCCCGCGCCATGAGGCGATGCAGGTAGGTGGTGCCGGTTCGGTTGATCCCGACGATGAACACCGGCCGCGTGATCCCCTCCCTTTCGATTTCCGGGTACTGCATCCGTTCCCGGGCAAACGCGGCGTTGTTTCGCAAGAGACGGCCGAAGTCGAAGACCAGCCCAGGAAGCTTGTCCTCCAGCAGTCTGACCTCGGAAGTTCGCACAGCGCGTACCAATTGCTCCAGGTTTCGACACATCCAGGGGGGATACGCCTGATCGAAAGAGACTCCGTTGTCCTCGGCGTAGCGCTCCGCCCGTGAGATCAGGCCGTCGAAGTCCAGGCGGCCCTGTGAAATGGGATGGGGCCATTGCGATTGGTGGTCCATGACCCACTGGTAGGAGTGCCGAAGCTTGGTCATCACCCCCGGCCATTGGATCCGGTGCGGACAGTCCTCCCGGAGCGCACGGTCCGAAATGGGCAACCTGTGCTGCGGTTTGTCCTGGCTGAACCAATACTTCGCAAAATGATCGAGCACCGCCCATTGTCCGTGAAGGGCCGAGTTCTCCATGGCCTGGCAGGCGCGCTTGAACGACTCGTAGGAAACCTGCGGCAAATAGGTCCCGAAATCGGCGAATTCGAGGTCGTAATAATCCAGTTGGGGGTTGCAGCAATGGTAGATGGTGAAACGCCGTTCGGGATTCAAGGAGATGGCCGTGCAGGCCCGGCTCAGCGTATCGACCGCCTCGTGGCCGGATCGAAAGGTGAGCCCTTCCGGTATGGTTTCGGCCTCCAGCGCGGCAGCAAACATCTTCACCGCCAGGTCGTTGGCCCGGACGTAACCGGTACTGGAGATATTGACATGCGGCAGCCGGAATATCGCCAACGGCAATCCGGCCTGCTGCGCAAACAGAAGGACCTGCTCGGATGCCAGCTTGCTCCATGAATAGCCCAAAAACCCAATCGGAAACTCTCGCTTCATCATGTCGAGATCCGGTTGCGCCTGGTGGCCGATGGGGCTGTCTTTGAATTCGCGTGCGAAGGAATAGAAATACTGCGGAAACACGCCCATGGTCGAGGCATGGAACAGGTGCTTGAAGCGCCTGCGCAGACAGAGTTCCATCAAATTGCCGACACTGAGTGTATTGAGTTCCCGGATCGCCATGTATGAGGAAGAGAGATTGATATCGGCTGCAAGATGATAGACGGCGTCGATCCGCCGGCAGTAGCCATCGAAATCCGCTTGGCTCAGACCGAATCGGACTTGGCCCATGTCCCCGGCCACCGCGCGAATCCGTGGAGCGAACGTGTCCTCCCAGAGGTCCGCCTCTTGCAGGGCGGTGCGCAGGCGCTCGAATCCATGCTCCTCACTTTCGGCCCGGACCAGGCAGTGCACGACCAGGCGGAGATTCTGTTGCAGGAGGTCGCGCAGAAAGAACCGGCCGATGAAGCCGGTCGCGCCCGTCAGCAAGACCTCTCGGAAATCGGCCGGGGACACCGGGTCGGCCGGCGGCTCCTGTCTGATCGCGGCGCGGATGGACCGGCGCATGATCTCGACGTCCTTCTGACACTGCGGCGGCAGCGTCCCGACGAGCGGCGGTATTTTGGTGTCGGGCGAGGAGAATTCAGTCACGTCTTGTTCCTCAAGTGGTGTGGATTCCGAACCGGCCTGTCGGCTTCAGCGAGTTGCGAGTTCCGCCAGGAAGCCCGGTTCGACGCCGGGATCCTGCGGGAAGTGGTCTTCGAGCCGGTTGGCGAAAGCCGAGGGCGCACGGCGGACGTGCTGTCCGGCAGCGCGGACGGCATCGTCGCGTCCGGCCGCTGCCGTTCCGGTCTCGTCCTCCTCGACATCGTGCTTTCCATGGATGATGTCCTGGGCCAGCGAGAGAGAGGAGGCGGTGGTCATCAGTTCCAGCGCGCTGACCTGATAGTTGAACTGCATCCGGATGAACGCTCCGAGCTCGGCGACCGAGATGGAGGTCAGGCCGAAGCTGGACAACGTTTCTTCCGGGCCGCCCTCGTCGTGGCCGCACAATTCGGCCACCTTGCCCGCGATCTGCGTCACGACGGTGTCGAGCGTCAGTTGGCCGCCCACATCCACCGAGAATGCGTCCGGGTTGCTGAGCAACCGTCCGGTGCGCATGTAGTCGGGCGAGTCGACCGTCATTGGCGGACGGGAGAAGACGGCGGTGATGAGGTGATCCCGGTCTGCCGTACTGCGCATGGCGTAGTCCAGATTGCTGACTGAGAAATCGGCGCTGACCGGCGGCATGCCCGACGACCGCGTGAGGCGAAGGACTTGCAGATTGCGCGAAGCCATGCCCGCCTCGGCGACCGCGGCCAGGTTGTAGCTGAGCGCGGGCCGCCCTTCGCGGCGGCGGAAGGCGGCCAAGCTGTCCAGGAACCCATTGGCGGCGCTATAGTTGATCTGTCCCGGGTTGCCGAAGGTCGAGGCGACGGAGGAGAACAGCACGAAGTGGTCCAGGGGGCAGTCGGCTGTCGCGTTGTGGAGATTGAGGGCGCCGCGCGCTTTCGGCGCGAATACCTTGGCCAGCGACTCAGGCGTCAGGTCGGCCAACAGGCAGTCGTCCAACGCGCCCGCGAGGTGGAACACGCCCTTGAGCGGTCGATCCAACTCGTCCACACACCGCCGGACGTCCGCCTCGCGGGCGACGTTTCCCGGGACGATTTCGATCTCCATCTCCTCGGTGAGGTACCACAAGGCGCTGGTCTTCCGGACCCAGTCGGCGGTGCGCCGGCGACGCGGGTCGCGGTCCATAAGAGTGACGTGGCGTGCTCCGGCGGCCGCCAGATACGGCAGCAACAGCCGGCCGAATCCGCCAAGCGCGCCTGAGACCAGATAGGTTGCTTCCGGGTCGAGATACGGGCGCAGATCGACGATGGGGAAACGTTCCGCACCGGGCTCCGGCGGAGCTTTCAGAACCAGTTTTCCCGTGTGCCGGCCGGTGGTCATCAGGCGTAGCGCCTGGGCATAGTCGCCATATTCGAAGCACGTGACCGGCAAGGGCGGCACGGCCCCCTGATCCAGCAGATTCACGCACTCCTGGGAAAGCTCGCGCGCCAACTCCGGGTCGTCGTTCATCAGGCGGTCGATGTCGATGGCCGCGAAGCGCAGGTTCTTGCGGAAGACGCTCAGGCTGAGGGCGTTGTCGGCATAGATGTCCACCTTGCCGATCTCGCAGTGCCATCCACCCGGCCGCAAAGCCTCCAGGCAGAGGGCGATATGACGTCCCGACAGGGAATTCAGGACCACGTCCACTCCCTCACCGGCAGTGGCCTCCATGACCCCTTCGTACCAGTCGAAACTGTGGGAATCGAATGCCGCCCGCACGCCCATCCCGCGCAGTTGTTCGCGTTTGCCCTCGCTTCCGGCCGTGGCGTAGATCTCCGCCCCCGCGTGCTTCGCCAGGGCGATCGCCGCCTGGCCGACGCCGCCCATGGCGGAGTGGATCAGCACGCGCCGGCCCTTTCGCAGGCGTGCGAGATACACCAGGGAATAGTAGGCGGTGACGTAGACCGAAAGCACCGAAGCGGCCTCCTCCATGCTCAGAGACGGAGGTTTGACGAATACCAGGTAGTCCTTGACCACGGCTCGATTGGTGATGCAGCCGCCCTGGGTAAAGGCCACGGCATCGCCGACGCTGCAGGTGCGCACGGCGGGGCCGACGCGGCGAACGACACCGCTCGCCTCAATCCCCACCGAGCGCCCCAGGGCCGATCGCTCGTAGGAGAGTGCCGGAAGCAACCCCAGCGTCACCATGACGTCGCGGAAGTTGAGCGCCGCCGCCACGTCGACCTCCACATCGTACCGCCCCAGCGGGACGGGTTCACAGGTCTTCATCTGCAGACCGCCGATCTGGCCTGGATTGTCCAGGGTCAGCCGGTAGGTCGAATTCTCGCCTGCCGGCACCAGAGGAGACCGCTCCCGAACGTGGATCAGGCGCGGCGCCCACACCCGGTTGCCGCGTACCGCCAGCTCCCGCTCGCGCAGGTCGCACTCGCCGAGCCAGGCCAGCGTCTTCAGATCCTCGGCGGCGCCCAGATCCACCAGCCGAAAATCGATGGCGGCTTCCGCGCCCACGTCCGCGGCGATCTCCTGGCTGATGCTGCGAAACGCTCCCCACACGGCGCCTGCACGCGGTTCCGTCACGTCCAATACGGCGCGGCGGGTCACCACGGTCAGGCGGCAGGGGCGGCGAGCGTGCTCCACGCGGAAGGGGATCACCGCCTTGACGAAGGAGACCAGGCGCGTCACCAACTGTTGTCCGGTCGGGTCTTCCGGATCGGCGCCGCAGATGATGTCGATCGCTTCCAGGTCGGCCGCTCCAGGCCGGTCGGCGAGGGCGCCGACGCGGCCGGCCTCCAATTCCGAGTAGGAAATGGGGACCGCCTGAGACGCATCGAGGAAACCCAACCACTCGGCCGCCAGGCTGTCCGGTTCGCCGATGACCCAACGCGGCCCGGCGAGCCGGCGCGGTTCGGGCGGGTTTGCGTCCAGCTCCGGCGCCTGCAGCAGAGTCGTCCTCCGGCCGGCCCGCACCGTGGTCCAGCCGGCGTCCGGCTCAATCGATGATCCATTGCCGTGGACCACCAGCGCCAAGCCGCCGGGGACCGCCAAACGGCGCAGCAGGCGCCATTGTTCCGGTCCGAACGTGGCAGCGTCATCATGGAGCATCAGGAGCTCGGCGGCATGCGGCCGTATCAGGCCGGCGTCCAACTCCGGCGCCTTCTCTGATGCGAGATCGAGGCGGGCGAAGCGCACGGCGGAATCCTGGCCATGAAACGCGTCGTAGTGGGCATGGACCTGCTCCTGTGTGGCGCCCACCAGCCAGTACTCGGTTTGAGCGTTGCCGCCGGCCATGTAGTCGAGACATTGATTGAGGATGGCCTGCTCCGGGGTCCGCCCGCCCGCGACCTCCATGACGTGACAAGCACGGGGGGAGCCGGCAGGCTGCTCCAGGGCGGCGATCACCGCCGCGGCCTCGATCTCGCCGCCCGGCGGGACGTTCAACAAAGACTGCGCTTCTTCCACGAACTTGGGCTGCCACGAGACCACGTGCTTGCTGCGGGGCAGGTCATTCCAGCGCGGGTTGGAGTTGAACGAGACGTACGCGTCGATACACGCAACCAGGCCGCCGGTGTCTCCGTCGTAGAATCGGATGCTGCCCCCGGATCGCTCGCCGCGCCGTTCCGTGAACTGCCCCAGTTCGTTCACGTCCGCCCAGTCTTTCTCCTTCTTCACATAACAGGTCAAACGCGGACCGGTCGGCGGACGCAGGAACGTCACTCCTTGAGCGCGCCGCGGCATGGCGAAGATGTCCGTCGCGCGGAGCAAATGATAGAGAAAGATTTGAAGTCCTCCGTCGAGCAGCGCCGGGTTCGCGACATACCCTTCCTGGCGGCCGGTCGTCCATAACTGCTCATCCATTTCGACGTCGAACAGGTAGTCGGCCGAATTGCCTTCCCACAGAACACGTTTGATGTTCCGGAAGTACGGACCGTACTGGAATGTCTCGCCGAGGCTGGCGTCGATGCGCTCGTAGAAATCGCTCTCGCCCACGAAGTAGTAGGGCTCGAAACCGGTCGTATCGATATCCGCCAGGCGCAACGGAACGTTCACCGGGAACTCGCTGTCCACCAAACGTAACTTTCCGCGGGAGTGCATTTCACTTTGCGCGTCGATTTCGTAGGAACGGGACGAGATGGTGAAGGTGAATTCGTCCGGCGCATTGGCCACCGGAAGGAGTTCCGTGTGCAGCCGAACCGGCGTCTTGCCGATGGGACACGGCTGCAGGAATTCCAGTGTTTCCACGTGCAACGGATGCCCACCGAACGCCTGCAGGAGCAGTTCGATGTAGCCGGCTGCCGGCATGATCGAAGCATGGTGCACCCGATGCTCCGCCAACCAGGGAAAGTCCCGCTCCGAGAGCCGGGCTTCGAACAGTAGATGTTCGCACGGGACCCGATGGCCGATCAGTGGACCGTGGGCATACTCGCCCAGATCGAGGAACATTTCATCGTCGCTCATCTCGTCGGATGCCCCCTGATCGTCGCGGGGATACCCTGGCAGCAGGTGGGCGATCGGCTCGGGGCGAGGGAATTGGACGGCGAAGTCCAGGTCCACGCCGGCCCGGAACAGGGCTCCGAGAGCTTCCTGAAATCCGAGGCAGACGTCGGTGTCGCGAATCAGCGTCGGAATGCAGGCCGGCCCCTCGGCATTGCCTTCCAGGCACTGCACGATGGTGGGCTGCAAGGCGCTGTGCGGTGCGATTTCCAGAAAGACATCGGGCCGGTGATTCCGCACCATGGTCTCCATCGCCGCCGAGAACCTTACGGGCCGCCGTATGTTCGACCACCAGTAGTCGTTGTCCAGCTTCTTCGTCTCGACGCCGGTCACTGAGGAAACCATGGGCAGGTCAGAGTCGAACGCGCAGTCGTTCAGGAAGGTCAGAGCCGAGAGTGCGTTCTCGTGGATCGGCTCCATGGCACTGGAATGAAAGGCGATGTTGCCCGGAATCAGGCGATTCTGCAGGTGGCGGCGGTCCAACTCTTCCATGATGGGGCGCAAAATGGCCTCCTTGCCGCAGATGACCGTGCTGGCCGGTGCGTTCTCGCAAGCGATCTCGACGTGCGCCGCCCCACCTGCCCCGGGCTGCAAGGCCACACGCAAGGTCTCGAGCAGTTCCTCGACGCCCGGCCGATCCAGGCCGATGGCCAGCATGCGGCCCGACCCGGCCGTGCGCTGCTGCAACCTGGCGCGATGGAACACGAGGCGCGTCGCCTCCGCCAAAGACAGCGCCCCACAGGCATAGGCCGCAGCCACCTCGCCGGAGCTGTGTCCGGCCACACAGTCGGGGTAGACGCCCCAGGTCTTGAACAGTTCCACCAACGCGCACTGAAGCATGAATATGGCGGGCTGGGCCAACTGGACTTCGTTGAGTGCTTCTTGCGGAGCGGAGAAACAGGCGTCGCGCAACGAGATATCGGAGTGTTCCCGCCAGTGTTCCTCGATGGCATCGATGACGCGGCGAAAAACAGGGTCGGACTCGTACAGCGCGCGGCCGCAACCCGCCCACTGTGTTCCCTGACCGGAGAACACCATGGCGATTCGGCGCTCTCCGTCGTCGACCGTGCTGATGGGAACGGGATCACTCTCAAAGCCCTTCAATGCCTCGATCAATTCCTTCCGGGTGCGTGCCGCAAATGAGGTTCGCGCGGCAAAATGGGTGCGGCGGCGGCTGAGATTGCCTGCCAAGGTATACAGGTCCATCTCCCGATCGTCGAGCGCTTCCCGCAGCTTGCGCGCGCTCTGTTTCAGCGCCCCCGGCGTCCGCGCCGACAGGGGGATCATGAATCCTGCTTCCCGCGCCAGCGGCACCGACCAGATGGGACGGTGCTCGGGCCGGTATTCCCGGACCACGCAGTGCCCGTTGGAACCGCCGAAACCGAACGAGTTGATACCGACCACCACCGGGTGGTCGGGGAACGGCTCGCAGCCGGTCTGCACCTGCATCGGACAACTTTCGAAGTCGATCTCCGGATTCGGAACCAGGTAGTTTTTCGACACCGGCGCGAAGGTCCGGCGCCGCATCATCAACACGACCTTGAGCAGGGCGCACGTGAAAGCCGCCGCTTCCATGTGCCCCACGTTGCTCTTCACGCTTGCAACCCGCAGGGGCGCCGTGCGCCCGCCGCCGAACGCTTCGCCGATGGCGTTGCCTTCGATGCGGTCGCCCACCACGGTGCCGGTGGCGTGGGCTTCGATATAGTCGAAGTCCTGCGGTGCGCGGCCGGCCCGGGCGCACGCCGTGCGCATCAACTCCACCTGCGCATGCCGGGTGGGTGCGGTGATGTACCGCCCCGCCGCCATTCCGACGGCGCCATCGGCCGCGCCGGCCGCATTGATCGCTGTCGACTCCACCACGGCGTGGATGGGGTCCCCGTCCCGTTCGGCCGCCGCCAAGGGTTTGACGGCGAAGACGAACGCGCCTTCCGAGCGCATGTATCCGTTGGCTTCCGCGTCGAAGGAGTGGCATCTCCCGTCCGGACTGATGACGCCCAAGGCATTGAACCCGGTGCTGAGGCGAGCGGACCCCAGGTAGTTGGCCGACCCGACGAAGGCTTGTTCGCAGTCGCCGGAGCGGAGCGCGTTCAACGCCGTGTGCAATGCGGTCAAGCTGGCGGAGCAAGCGGTGCAACAAGCGAGCGACGGCCCCATCAGGTTGAAGTGATAGGAGATCCGGTTGGCCAGCATGGCCACGCTGATGCTGGCGATGGAGAACTCGGTTGCACCGAGCGGCCTGCGCCAGTTGGAGGTGGCCGGCACCTGTGCGCCGACGAACACGCCGGTGCGGCTGTTGTGCAACGACTGCAAGTCCCATCCCGCTTGCTCGCAGGTCTCCCAGGTGCACGTCAACAGCATCCGCACGTGCGGGTCGGCGGACAGCATTTCGTGGTGCGACATTCCGAAAAGGCTGCGATCGAAGAGCTTCTCCCCTTCCTCGCGGATCAGCCCTTCGTATGCGCTGGCAAACCGGCCCGGCCCGGAGAACTCTCCGATGGGCCGGTAGCCCCTTCCGTAACGTTCGGTGATCGGTTCCCGAACGATCTCGCGTTCGCTGAGCAAGCTCCAGAAGTCGTCGTCGGTCCGGATTCCACCCGGCATGCGGTAGGCGTAACCGACGATCGCAACGGCGTCTTCGCGACTATGGGAACTCATGTTTCTCTCCGGTCATCGTCTCGCGACTTCAATCACTGAGGGAAATGGCTCAAGGATCTGAGCGGGAGTCCGACCCGGCGCGACGGCCCGACCGCGTCACCTGGAAAACAGGAGAATACCGCCGGTTTGGCGACGGCGATAAGAACACATCGAAATGCAATCCCCTTCAATCGTTACGAGCAAACCACTCCCATGATACCGATGCTCGCCTCGTCCTCACAACAAACCCTCCCAGGTTGCACCGCCGATACCAGCACGATTGGGCGCGGCACACTTGCCTCAATTCTCAGAAAAGATTAACTTAAGTTGAACTTTTTGACGAGAGCACTCCGATGCATGAGGTTCTAAACGCCAAGCAGCTCCGGGAGAAATTGAAGGAGGTCGTCGAGAGGGTGAGACATGGGGACAAGTTTACCGTTCTGTACCGGAGCCGCCCGGCATTCGATATCGTCCCGGTAGGCACTCCCTCTGTCGAAAGCGTGCCCTTGGAATCGGATTCCCTTTACCGGGCCGCGCCCGTCGGATCTTCGGGCTCGGGAGACGCCGCCGTGAAGCACGACGACTTGTTGTATCGATGAAGTCCATCTTCGTGGATACGGCCGCATGGATTGCTGCCGCTGACAGTGCCGATATCTCAGGCCCGTCCGTGCGGGAAGCTCGGGATCGATGGCTTTCGGAGGGCGGCATCCTGGTGACGACCGACTACGTGGTCGACGAGACGCTGACCACGATCCGGTTCCGCCTCGGCCTCGACGCCGCGGAAGCCTGGTGGCGGCAGATAGAAGGGTCGACCCGGCGTCGCATCGAGTCGGTCGGTGAAGCACGAAGAGAGCGCGCACGATCGCTGTTTTTCGGCTACCGTGACAAGGACTTCTCCTTCACCAACTGCTGCAGCTTCGTGGTCATGCGAGAACTGCGAATTCGGAGGGTCCTGACGTTGGACCATCACTTCCGGCGGATGGGCTTTGAGGTCGTTCCTTGATTCGCCCGAAATTCCCAGCCGTTGGCCTGTCCAACGCTATTGATGGTCCCGGCGGCAGTCGTGCGCCGTTGAAGATCTTCCGGTCATTTCAATGCCGCCGGAACCCTTCCGTGCGGGCGTTCCTTTGACGTGGCTGGAACAGAAGATACATGATCGAAGAAGCGGAACAGGAGGCAGAATCCAATGGAAGCTCTCAAAAGGATCATCGGCATCTATCTGATCGCGGTTGCGGTCATCGTTGCGGTCCATACGATCATCGAGCCGCTGTATTACACCTCCACCGAAGCCCATCCCTACACACCGAACTGGAGCTACATCAACCCGCTGATGGCGATTGCCGTCGCGCTGAGCCTGATATTGAGCTACGGCTGCAAGCGGCGGGCCGACGCCGAGGGCGACGATGCTCCCGTCACTCGCTACTATCTGGCAGCCAACACACTATTCTACGGATTCATCTTCGTAGGAATCCTGTTCTTCTGGAACTGGTTCAACTACGTGAGCCCCGGCTTTACCGCGGTGGGAGACGACACCGTCACGCTGGTCTGGGGCTTCATCGACGCAGCACTGCCCCCGCTCCTGGGCGCGATGGGCATGTGTCTGCTACGGTGCGACAAGTAAGCTGGCGGCCGGCGTCATGCTGAACCAGGAATGAGGGTTGTCGCGCCGGTTCTCCATTGTGATTGAACGGGTCTTGCACGGGCGCGCGGCAGGACGCACCACACCGTCACCGATTGGCCGAACCTCGAGCCGGCGCCGCGTGAAGCTGGAGTCCCAGCGTTTGGACGACCTTGAGCACGGTGGAGAATCTCGGATTGCCGTCAGGAGATAGCGCCTTGTAAAGACTCTCCCGCCCCAGACCCGCGTTTCGGGCGATTGTGGTCATTCCCTTGGCCCGCGCGATGTCGCCCAATACAGCAAATATCAACCCAGGATCGCCATCTTCGAGCGCCGCTTCCAAATATGCGGCCATGTCCTCTTCGGTCTCGAGATGTTCGGCCGCATCCCATGGACGGGTCTTTATCGTTGCCATGACTATCTCTCCCCTATAGTTGATGCGCCAAGGCGTACGCCTTCCTTATATCTCGTTCCTGGGTCGTCTTTTCGCCGCCTGCCAGCAGGATCACCACTGTCCGTTCCCGCCGTACAAAATACACGCGGTAACCTGGGCCGTAGTGAACTCGCAGTTCCGAAACACCCTTCCCAACTGGCCTCACGTCGCCGGGATTTCCCAGCGAAAGCCGCCTGATTCGGGCGTCGATGCGAGCTCGAGCCCGCCGATCCGATAGCCTCTCAAACCATCGAGCGTAGGCTTCGGTTTGTCGAATCTCGAACACTGGACCATTGTATCCCACAGGATACAGATGTGGCAAGCCTGCCGTTGGATTTCTCGCGCGAAGCGATGTGCCTTCGGGCTTGAGGAAGCATCTGCCTTGCCCTCACAACAAACGGCAGAAGGTCCGCCGGGTAAGTTGTTCAACGACGAAGGCCAGCACCCAATTCTTCCCGTCCGCCAAGGCGTTCTTCCCAAGGGACCCTTGGCATACACGTGGGGTCTCAATAAAAGATCCCTCATTCACCAACTCAATGGCTACAGCGTGGTGGACCGTCTTCGCCACCGCTCGGCAGTCTGGGGAGAAGAGCTTTAGTGGTCTTGGTGGAGAAACGACCGAAGAAGATGCAGTTGATGGCGATCGATCAGACGAACGTTCCTTGCAAGCACACGGGTCACATCGCCAAGCGACTGCTGGAGCGTTTCGGTCATCGAGGCGGCTCCGGCGTCCATCGATTTCCTGACCGTGGTCATGTCCGAATCCAGCGCCGCGCGGACATCCTGCTGACTCTGGGCCATGCTTTCGGCCGCGTTCTTCAAGGTGCGGTTCAGGTCCGTGACGATCGATGCCATCTCGTCGAATTGAGATCCGGTCCGTTCCTGCATGGCGTCGGCGAATCGTCCGAGCACCCGCTCGATCATCTGGCTGGCATCGGTCGATCGATCCTGGCGGAGTCCCTCAACCGTTTCCACGAGTCGCGCAAGCGGCGGCGTCAGACGACCGGCGATCTTCTCCTCCAGGGCCTGTGCCATGGAGAAAATCAACTCAGTGCTGAAGCGTTCATTATTTCGTGGGGAAGGGAATAGCCTCTCTCCGGCGCTAAAGAGTTGGCCGTCCTTTTGGTTCAGGTACGGATTGATAGTGAAGGATTCCTGGGGAAACATCCACTCAACAGCAAAGGCAACCCGTTACCGGACAGGCAATTCCGATTTAGAACCGGTCTTCTCAGCGCCGAACAGTCAGCGCCGGGACCCGGTGTGGGATGCCAAAGAGACGGTGGTGTCGGGAGTCGCGGCGGCGACCGTGCCGTAGAGGGGACAGCGCGCCTTCCAGAGCGCCGTCAGCACTTCGGCGTCGTCGTCGCTCACCCCCCACATTTCGATCCGGACCCGGACCGAATCGTAGAGGGTCAATTCACCGGGTTCCTGATCGGGGTCGCGGTAGGCCTCCACCGAGACGTCCATCCACTCCAGCGGGGTCTCGTCGGCCGCGGCGATTCGCTCCACCATGTTGACGGCGCAGGCGGCGACGCCGGAGAAGAAGAGTTCGCCGGCTCCCACCTCTTCCCCGCCCAGGTCGTCGGCCACGAAATGGTGGCTCCGGGCGCTGCAGATGGCCCGGCCCAGGGTTCCGGTGCTGTAGCTTCTGGCTTTGTACGCGAGCTTCAACTCTCCCATGTTCGTTTCCCCCTGATCGGACTCGTGAAATCTTTTGGATTCAGGCGTTCAGCAGCTTGTTCACCACGTTGCCGCCCACGTCCGTCAGCCGGAAGTCGCGGCCCATGTGATGGTAGGTGAGGCGGGTGTGATCCAGTCCCAGGCAGTGCAGGAGCGTGGCCTGGAGATCGTGGACATGCACCGGGTCCTCCACCGGATACAGGCCCAGCTCGTCGGATCGGCCCACCACCTGTCCGCCGCGGATGCCGCCGCCGGCCATCCACATGCTGAAGCAGGTGGGATGGTGGTCGCGTCCCGGATCTCCGCCGTGGATCTCCGGCTCTCCCATGGGCGTGCGGCCGAACTCGCCGCCCCACAACACCAGGGTGTCCTCCAGCAGTCCCCGCTGTTTCAGATCCTTCAGGAGCGCGGCCGTGGGCTGGTCCGTATCGTGGCAATAGTCCCTCAGCCTCTTGTCGATCTGGTGGTGGAAGTCCCAGTTGGCGTGGTTGAGCATGACGAACCGGACCCCCCGCTCCACCAGCCTTCGGGCCAGGAGGCAGTTGACCGCGTACGACTTGGCCCGCTTGCCTTCCCGGTTGACGCCGTACTCCTCCAGCAGCTTCGGAGACTCCTGTGAGAAATCCAGCAGTTCCGGGGCCGCCATCTGCATCCGGAAGGCCAGTTCGTACGAGGCGATGCGGGCGCCGATCTCGGCGTCGCCGGTTTCCCGGAACCGTTTCTCATTCAGGAGCCGGAGCGCATCCAGGTGGACTCGCTGAATGCTGGAATTGACGCCGGGCGGATCCGACAGGTAGAGGATGGGATCCCCGGTGCTCATGAACGGGGTCCCCTGGTAGATGGAAGGCAGGAAGCCGTTGGACCAGTTGTTCTCACCCGCGCTGGGCCGGCTGCCCGTGCTCAACACCACGTAGCCCGGAAGATCCTGCGACTCGCTTCCCAGGCCGTAGGTCACCCATGATCCCATGGTGGGATGCCCCAGGATGCTGGTGCCCGCGTTGAGGAGCAGCTCGCCCGGGTCGTGGTTCACCGCGTCGGTCTGCATGGTGCGAATCAGGCAGATGTCGTCAGCGTGGGCCCCCGTATAGGGAAGGTAGTCGGAAAACTCGGTGCCGCATTGCCCATGGGCCTTGAATTCCCGGGGGCTGCCCATGAGGGTGGCCGTGGGCTTCAGGAAAGCCTGCTTCAGGTTTTTTCTCAGGGAAACGGGCAACTGCTGTCCGTGCCACTTCTTCAGGGCCGGTTTGGGGTCAAAGAGATCGACCTGACTGGGTCCTCCCGACATGTAGAGGAAAATCACGTGCTTGGCCGTAGCCGGGAAATGAGGTCCCTTGGGCTCCAGGGGATTCGTTATTCCGTTCCCATTGGGCACGGCCGCGGTCAGTCCTTCGCTGGCCATGAGGTGGGCCAAGGCGAGGGATCCGAAGCCGGCCGCCGTCCGCTCCAGGAACAGGCGCCGATTTGACAGAGGTCCAAAGTGGTCAGGGCTCATGGGACTACTCCCGCGTGATGAACTCGTCCAGGTTCAAGAGGATCCGGCTGGCGCCGACCCAGGAGGCCGCCTCCGACGGAGCGATTCCGGGAATCTCCACGGGAAGGGTCAACTGCGCCAATTCCTGTTCCTGCTCCAGAATCTCCGATTGGCGGCGCATGGCCGTCTCCATCCACTCCAGTTCGTCAGGCGCCGGCGGCCGGGCGAGACAGATCCGGAAAGCGTGCTCAAGGCGTTCCCGGGGGTCGGCGGGTCCTTCCGCGAGAATCCGGACCGCCAGCGCCTGGGCGGCTTCGAAGAAAACCTCGTCGTTGAGCAGATTCAGAGCCTGCAGAGGAGAGTTGGACCGGCCCCGGCGGCAAACGGCATCATAACCGCCCGGCATGTCGAAATTGGCCAGAAAGGGGTACGGGAACATGCGTTGGTACTGGATGTAGAGACCGCGGCGATACCGGTCCTGACCCTCGCTCGCCACCCACTTTCTCCGTTGCATTTTTCCCCCGGGTTGGGGAGGTCGAACGCTCTTCCCCCCAACGGAGGGATTCAACAGCCCGCTCACCGCCAATGCCGAATCGCGGATCAACTCCGCCGGCAACCGCATCCGCGTCTGCCGAGCCAGCAGGACGTTGTCCGGGTCGCTGGACTGCAGTTCCGGCCGGACCGCAGAGGATTGACGATAGGCGGCGGACATCACCATGGTCTTGATGGCGTCCTTCATGCTCCAGCCGTTCTCGCGGAATTCGCTGGCCAGCCAGTCCAGAAGTTGGGGATGAGACGGTTCTTCTCCCTGGAGCCCGAAATTCTCCGTGGTGAAGACGAGGCCGCGTCCGAACAGCTCCTGCCACAGGCGGTTGACCGTCACTCTCGCCGTGAGGGGATTCTCTGGACTGACGATCCAATCGGCCAGACGCTTCCTGGGAGGAGACGAATCGTCCACCTCCGGGTGCAGAAATCCGGGCACGCCCGGCTCCACGGGATCCCCCATGCGGTTGAACTCGCCACGGACGTGAATATGGGTGGAACGGCCGTCCGCCTCGGTGGCGATGGTCTGTGCCTGGCTCAGAGCCGGGAACCCGGCCTCCAACTCTTTGAGCTTCTTCAGCAGCTCCCCAAACTTGAGCTTTTCCTCGTAGACCTTCTTGGGCACCACTTGACTGGAGTACCGGACGAAATGCTCGGTGAGGATCTTGGATTCCTTCTCACTCCGTTCCGACGGGTCCTTCCGGAGGATCTTCTCCCCCATCCCGTACACGGGGTGCATGTCGCCGACCCGGACCGTCCCCACCGCCTTGTCCCAGTTCTGCCACCGGCCCGGATTGGCCATGGCCTCCATCAGCTTGGCCTCCCACGCCGGCTGGAGTTCGGGCACCCGGTATTCGGCCAACAACTCGGCTCGCTTTTTCCGATAGGAGGCCACCTCCCGCAAGTAGGGCCCTATTTCCCCCGGCAAAGGAGCGTCGATGTTCACCTCCTCCGCGTCATTGAAGAAGGAGAAAAGCCGGTAGTAGTCCTTCTGGCTCAAGGGATCGTACTTGTGATCGTGGCACTGGGCGCAGCCCACCGTGAGTCCCAGCCAGACCGTCCCCACCGTGTTGATCCGGTTGATCACCTGCTCGAAGCGGAACTGCACCATGTTGGTCCCGCCCTCGCGGTTGCTGGGGGTATTGCGGTGGAACCCGGTGGCCACCCTGGCCTCGATTCCGCCGTCCGGGAGCAGGTCTCCGGCGATCTGCTCCACGGTGAACCGATCGAAGGGCATATCCCGGTTCAGGGCCTGGATGACCCAGTGCCGATAGCGCCAGGCGTGGCGCCGGAAATCGTCCTGGCGGTAGCCGTCGCTGTCGGAATACCGGGCCAGATCCAACCAGTGGCGGGCCCACTTCTCCCCAAAGTGGGACGACTCCAGAAGGCGGTCCACGGCATTCTCGTAGGCGCTATCGGTCACCTCATCAAGAAACGCATCCACCTCGGCCAGCGTGGGGGGGAGCCCGGTCAGATCCAGGCTGAGACGCCTGATGAGAGTCGACTTGTCCGCTTCGGGAGAAGGCCCGACCCCCTCGGCCTCCAATTTGGCCAGAACGAACCGATCCACCGGGTTCCGGACCCAGGACGCCTCCTTCACCGCAGGCGGAACGGGGCGGATGAGGGACCGGAAAGCCCAGTGCGAAGACTCGGTTCGCGCCTTTTCAGGACCCGCGTCCGCGTCGAGCTCCGGCCAGCGGGCGCCCTGGTCGATCCAGGCGCGCAGGAGCCCGACCTCATCTGAAGAGAGCCCCTTCCCGCCAGGCGGCATGACCTGATCCGGGATCACACCGGCGACGAGTTGGATGAGCCGGCTTCGAGAGCTGTCCCCGGGCCGAATCACGGCGCCCGACTCTCCTCCCCGCAACGCGTCTTCGGCCCGGTCGAGCCGCAGGCCCTTCATCTGCTGCTGCGGGCCGTGACAGAGGTAGCAGCGGCTCTCCAGCAACGGCGCCACGTCCCTCGAGAAATCGACGGTCTTCCCGGCCGGCGGCGGCAGGTCGGACGACTCCTCCGGCAGCGGTGCGGCCAAGCCGGCCGACAACAGGCAAATGGTCAGGCTTACGAGGTTGAAAGGCTTCAAGAGATTCTTCCCGGACTGGGCTAGTTCCTACATGGAATCAGCGTCAAAAGTCAACCGCGGCAAGGCCTTCATGGCGTCATTGGAACCGGATCGAATAGAGGTCGCCGTCCCGGACCAGCATACGTAGGCGCACGGCCTGGCCGGCCAGATGGGACAGATCCGAGCCCCGGTCCCAGGTGACGACCTGCTCGATGCTGTTGCCGAAATGCTCCACCGCCTGCATCAGGCCGTATCCCGGCAACGGATTGCCGTCTTCGTCCTGAATCTCCACCCGCACGCTTCCCGCCGCCGACGTGGCGTAGTTCATGACCAGGTTCTTGCCCTGGAAGATCAGGGGCCGGGTCACCAGTTCCCCGCCCCCGTAGGTGGCGTTGACGGAGACGAAACCGTCGGCGCGCAGGACTCCCCGGCGCAGATTGATGCTGGGGAGCCGAAAGTGCCTCAGCACATAGACCGACATCTCATCGGGCCCGGTCGGCACCAGGCCGGCCGCCACGTAGTTGCTCCGGTCGGTCCAGTCGAGGGGATCCGACCCGGGGCGGACGAAGGCCTCCAGGTAACGCCGGTCCCAGTTCGCGCCGTCGCGGCTGAACATGAAGACCGAGTCGGAGAGGCCGATTCCACGAAGGGAGTCGTATTTCTCCGGCAGCCCGGAGTTCCGGTACTTCAACAGTCTCTTGGGAAAAGCCACGTAGATGTGCGGCGCCCTGAAATAGGGCGTCGCGGAGAAGGTGTAGAGCTGATCCGGCGGAGCTTCTCCCATGTCGATCCAATCGGGGTAGCTCCAGTTGGCAAAATCTTCGGACGTCGCTACCCGGACGCTCCGGGTCCTTTCGCCGAGTCCCGGCGACAGGTACATGTCCCGAATATAGGCCTGGTAGCGCTCCCGTCCGGCGTCCCAGAAGATCACGTTGTGGCTGTCGAAGCCGTTGATCATGGGGACCGTGGACATGCCGTGCTTCATGTAGGGCTCGCTGCCCTTGGCCTTCCAGTGGATTCCGTCGGCGGATACGAGGAGGTAGAGCCCGCGGTTGATGCCCCCCACTCCCTTGTATTGTTCCTCCGGCGCCACCTGGGGATTGCTGTCCCGAAAGGCGAAGAAATTGCTGGTGGGGCTCCCCCAGTCCCCTGGGGGTCCGGTGAGGATGATGTTGTTCTCCTTGCTCCCTTCGAATTCGATGAGGCCCAGCTTGGGCCGGGTCCAATTCGTGCCGTCGCGGCTCTCGGCGTAACACGTGTTCATGGGCCACCCCTTGCCGCTGGCCGGCATGTCCCCGGCCCGCACGCACCGGTAGTACATGCGGTAGAGGTCCCCGTCCTTGAAGACGGTGATGTAGTGATTGCCGGGCCCTTCCCAGGGAGCGTCGAACTTGAGCACCGGATCGGTGAGCCGGGGCCGGTGCATGCGCAGGGAGAGGCCGCCGCTCATGCTTTCGATCAGGTAATCGTCGACGAAGGGTTCCAGGCGGGAGCCGATTTCGATGGGTTCGGTCGTCGACTTGTGGGCGCTGCCGGCCAGCGCCGCCGTTGAACCGAACACGAGAGCGGCGAAAATGATGAATATCGGTCTTTTCCTCATATATTTCCTCCAGACTGGAGCATTCTCGCAGATCCGGGTGTCCTCAGTCGGGATGTCACCATGAATGTTGCTGGTATGGTGAGTTGGTGTTATTGTGTGACGGTGTTAAATCACCGGTTCGAGAAAACGGAGACCGAGTCATGCCCCGCCTGACCATCAGCCTGACCGACCGCACCCACCGCGCGTTGAAGGAAGCCGCCGCGCGCCAACACCGATCCATGGGTTCAATCATTGAAGAAAGCCTCGTACTTCGAGGTCTTCAGACTTATGACACCGCCAGGGAGATCGTCGCCAAGGCGCGGGCTCATTCCAGACTGAATGATGAGGACGCGATGGCCGTGGCCGTGAAGGAGACTCAACTCCACCGCGAAGGACGATAGAGCGACCGGCGCATGCTGCCGGGCGCTGGGGGGAACAACGGATCCGATGACCCGGCACCTCTTCGTCGTGGACACCAACGTCATCGTGTCCGGGCTTATCGTTGCCGACGCGATCAGCCCCCCCGCACGCATCCTGGACGCCATGTTGGATGGAGATCTTCTGTATCTGATGTCCAGCGATCTGCTGGCGGAATACTCAGCCGGTTTGCGGCGTCCCCGAATCGCCCGATTGCACGGCCGAGCAGACGACGAGTTGGACCGGCTGCTCACCGAATTGACGGCAAACGCCGTCTGGCGCCACCCTTCCTCCGGTCCTCCCGCTCCAGAATCCGGCGGCGACCATTTGTGGGCATTGCTCTCTTCCTGGCCGGGTAGCCGGCTCGTTACCGGTGACCGGCTGTTGCTTGAGAACCCTCCGGCCACCGCCGTCGTCGCAACTCCTCGTCAAGTGGTGGACAGCTTCCTCGCGACAAGGGAGTAAAATGTTTCGCCATCGGGTGGTGCCTGCCGGCAACCCGGAGGTTTGACAGAATTCATGCGGGTAATTACTGTAATTACCATTCCCAACGACTCGCGGGAGGTCACGAAATTGAGCAGGAAAGCGGTCGCCAGAGAGGTGAAACTGATCGCCATCGGCAACTCCCAGGGCATCCGCCTTCCGAAGATACTGTTGCGAAAATATGGCTGGAGCGGCTCGCTCGTCCTGGAGGAGAGGGAGGACCGCATCGTGCTGCACGGCAAGGAAGGGGATCAGTTGTCCTGGGAGGACACCTATCGCGCCATGGCCCGCGAAAACGAAGTTTGGAGCGACCTGGACTCGACCGTCGCCGACGGTCTGGATTGATGGCGAGCTTTCCCAGGCGATACGCTATCTTCTTCGCTGATCTCAATCCCACATCAGGTGGCGGGATCCGCAAGGTGCGGCCCGTCGTGGTGGTCAGTCAGAATCAGATGAATCAGTTTCTGGATACGATTATCGTGTGTCCTCTGACTTCCACCCTGCATCCCCAGTGGCGGAGCCGCCTCCAGATTCAATGTGCGGGAAAGAGGGCTGAGATTGCAGTCGACCAGATTCGCGCCATCAGCAAGCAACGACTGGGGAACAAGCTTGACCGGCTGTCCGCCGACGGGGCGGCCCGGCTCCGGCGTATGATCACCGAGATGTACGGAGAGTAGAGGTTCAATATGACAACGGACGTATCAGCGGCAGGCGCGGCGCCACTCGCCGGATCTCGCAGAAGTGCCTGGTTGTTGAACTACCTCCAAAGACGGTTGCAAGACAGCGCCATCGGGTTCGAGATGACGGCGCTTGACGGAAATACCCGCCGTTTCGGCGCCGGCCCCGCCAGCTTCAGGGTGAATATCACGCATCCGTCGGCGCTGAAGGCGATCGCCTCACTCGACGAGGGGACCATTGCACGGGCCTATGTGGACGGCTGGTTCGACGTCGACGGCGATTTCATCAAGATCTTCGACCTCCGTGAACAATTGCACGACCGGCACCCGTTCCATCGGCTCTGGCGGTTCGCCGCACCCCTGTTGATGGGGCAGATCGCGGTCAACAAGTCGTCCATCAGGCGGCACTACGAACGGGATGCGGAGTTCTTCCTGACCTTTCTGGACGAGAGTTTCCATTGCTACACCCAGGGCGTCTTCCTGTCGCCGGATGAGGATCTGGAGGTGGCGTTTCGCCGCAAGATGGATCACGTCGTCGAAGAGTGCCGGCTGGCTCCCGGGAGCCGGGTGCTGGAGGTCGGCCCCGGCTGGGGCGCATTCGCGGCGTACGCGGCGCGTCAGGGGATCGAGGTGACGGGCGTCACGATTTCCACGAAGTCGCTCGAATTCATGGATCGGCTCACCGCCCGGGAGGGTCTGCCCATCACCACCCTGCTGCGCGACTTCCTGGAGTTCGAGCCGGAGAAACAATTCGACGCCGTCGTGGTGCTGGGAATCATGGAGCATATGCCCGACTACCCGCGGGTCTTGGCGCGTCTTGACCGGGTGCTGAAGCCGGGTGGCCGGGTCTTTATCGATGCCGGCGCCTGTGACCGGAAGTACGAGATGTCGTCGTTCATTTCTCAGCAGATCTACCCGGGAAACAATTCGTTTCTCATACTCCACGATTTCTTGAAGTCGATGACCTCTTTCCCGTTCGATTTGAAGGGCGTCTGGGACGACCGGATCAGCTACTACCGGACTTGCGTCGGCTGGGCCGAGCGCCTTGACTCCAACCGGGACTTCATCGTCGAAAATTTTGGCGAGGCCGAATACCGGCGTTTTCGACTCTACCTGTGGGGATCGGCGCACTGCTTCCTGCGCAACCGGTTGCAGTGCTACCGGCTGGTGCTGGAAAAACACGCGTCCTGACGCCGTCTTGGGGGATTCGCAGGATCAAGCGACCAGGACGTCTGTCCGGGAAAAGTCCGCGCCTTTGAAAAGCAGCGGCTCGCCGCTCAACTCGGCGAGCGCATAGGCGAAGCAGTCTCCGAAATTCAACCCCGCCGGATGATTGCCCTTGCCGAAACGGCGCCAAGCCCGGCGAGCCGCGTCGGCATGTTCACGCGTTACCGGCACCAACTCGATTTCGGCTCTGGTCAGAAGCCGGTCGAGTTCGTGTCCGGCCGTCGTCCCGCCCCTGCTCTCGACGACAATCGCCGCCTCCAGCAATCCGACCGCCGACATGCGGCGGGGCCAAGCCGAGGCGATCGCTTGCTCATACCGGCGAGCGTCGGGTTCACCGAACAAAACGGCCAGAATTGCGGAAGTATCGATGATCATTTGGGCAAGCCTCTATCATCGTAGAGCAGCTCACCATGATCCGTAGCCGAGGGTCCCGCCGCAATTAAACGAGAGCAGCGTTGTCCGATGGCGTGAAGTTCTCGAGCCAGGGTCTCGGAACTGTGCCGGTGGTTTTCCCTGTCGAGCCGCTCGCGCAGCGCAATAGTGATTGCCCCCGTCATGGTTTCGCCGGTCAGGCGGGCAAGTTTGCGGGCCAATCGGCAGGTTTCCTCGTTCTTGATGTTGAGACCCATGGAACTCCCTTTGATAGAAGATGGTAGAAAACCGCTAAATGTTTCTACCCTGGTCCTGTCCTCGGCGTCAACAGCACTTGTGTCGCTGATTCTTGCCAGATGACACCGCCTTGGCCCAAAATGGCGCTGGGTCCCACCATGAATGTTCGATTCGGAACCGTCCTTTTCCTGATCCTGGCCGCCTGTCCACTGATGGGCCAAATTGGGGAAGGCGCCACGGACGACGGGCCGCTGCTCTTTCGTGAAACCGTCCAGCCGATACTCCAGAACCGTTGCCTGGCCTGCCACAACCAGAAGGTTCGAAGCAGCGGCCTCTCGCTGGAGAGCCGGGACGGACTCCTCAGCGGCGGAACTCGGGGTCCAGCCGTTCTGCCGGGAGACTCGGAACAGAGCCGTCTGATCCACGCACTGGCCCATTCGTCCGATCTGAATATGCCTCCCGGAGGCAAGCTGCCGGATGCGGAAATCCAAGCCCTGGAACAATGGGTGGCATTGGGGGCTCCCTGGGACGAGTCGGGCGATTCCCACACCGGCGGTCACTGGTCGTTTCAACCCGTCCGGCGTCCCGCGCCGCCTCAGGTTTCCGACGCGGCGTGGATCCGCACACCGGTCGACAATTTCATCTTGCAGCGATTGGAGGAGGAGGGACTGCAACCGTCACCCGAAGCCTCCCGGATCACGCTGCTGCGCCGTCTCAGCCTGGATCTTCTGGGCCTTCCGCCTTCTCCGGACGCCGTCGGCCGTTTCCTGGCGGACACCCGCCCCGGCGCCTACGAGCGCGCCGTGGAGCGCCTGCTGGCTTCGCCCCACTACGGAGAACGCTGGGGCCGGCATTGGCTGGACGTGGCCCGTTACGCCGATTCTGACGGGTTCTCCGACGGACCCCGCCAGATCTGGATGTACCGGGACTGGGTGGTCCGCTCCCTGAATCATGACCTCCCGTTCGACCGTTTCGCCATCCAGCAGTTGGCGGGCGACCTGGTTCCGGATGCGTCCAAGGAACAGATCGTCGCCACCGGATTCCACCGCAACACCCTCCTGAACCAGGAGGGGGGCATTGACGTGGAGCAGTACCGGGTCGAGCGGGTCGTGGACCGGGTCGAAACCACCGGGGCCGCCTTTCTGGGCCTGACCGTCGGTTGCGCCCGCTGCCATGATCACAAGTACGATCCCGTTTCCCAGAAGGAGTTCTTCCAGCTCTACTCCTTCTTCAACAACGCCGAGGAGAGGAGCCCCGAACTGGAAAAGACGGACCGGCCGCGGCACTGGCCCTTTCTGGAGTTCGGGACCGACCGGGAGTTCGCCCGGCGAGACATCATCCGGAGCCAGTTGGCGCTGCTGGAGGAGGAGTTGAAATCCTACGAGAAAGGACTCCTGGACCGCTTGCCGCAATGGGAAAAGGAGCTGGAACCGGAGCGGCGGCGGGAGTTTCCTCTCGAAGTTCAGAAGATACTGGCGCTTCCGGCCGACGAGCGGAACGAGATCCAGCTCAAGACCCTGCATCTGCTCTACAAGGAGCAGGATCTCGGCTTCTCCACCCGAAAGGCCGGCATCGACTCTCTGAAGCAGGCTGAACCGAAGCTCCCCAGCACCCTGGTGATGAAGGAATTGCCGGAGCCCCGGGAGGCCTACGTCCATCTGGGCGGCGAGTTCACCCGCCGGGGAGATCCGGTCCGCCCGGACGTGCCCGCCGTCCTGCCTCCGCTGGACGCCCGGTCCCGGCCCGACCGCCTGGACCTGGCTCGATGGCTGGTGGAACCGGATCATCCCCTCACGGCCAGAGTCACCGTGAACCGGATTTGGCAACGGTACTTCGGCGCCGGACTGGTGGAGACCGAGAACGACTTCGGAATCCAGGGCGCCCAGCCGTCCCATCCGGCGCTTCTGGACTGGCTGGCCTCCGAGTTGATACGCCAGCGCTGGAGCCTGAAGGCGATGCACCGCCTGATCGTCACCTCCGCCACCTACCGGCAGTCGTCCCGCCATCGAGCGGACGCCTCCAAGGTGGACCCGGACAACCGGATGCTGGCGCGGCAGCACCGTCTGCGGCTGGAGTCGGAGGTGGTGCGAGACGTCTGCCTGTCTGCCAGCGGACTCTGGAACCGGGCCATCGGCGGGCCACCCGTCTTTCCTCCCCAACCTCAGGGGAGCAGCCGCCTGGGACATTCCAAACGAGAGTGGGTCGCCAGCCAGGGTGAAGATCGATACCGCCGGGGCCTCTATACCCATTTCTGGCGCTCCACACCCCACCCGGCCCTGATGGTCTTCGACAGCCCCAACGGGATCACCACCTGCACCCGGCGTAGCCGCTCCACGTCGCCTTTGCAGGCATTGACCCTGCTCAACGACGAGGCCTTTTTCGAGTTCGCCCAGGGTCTCGCCCGCCGGGTGCTCCGGGAGGGTCCGGACCAGGACTCGGAGCGCATCGGCTACACCTTCCGCGTGTGCCTGTCGAGGCCCCCCAGCGCGGAGGAGACCACTCAATTGAAGCGGTTTCTGGATCGCCAGAGGAACGACCTGGCACAGCACCCGCAGGAGGCCCGATCCTTGCTTTCGCTTGATTCCGAGGACGAGGATCCGAAGGAACTCGCGGCCTGGACCCTCCTCTCCAGCGTGCTCCTGAACCTGGACGAATTCATCACCCGGGAGTGAACCCCATGCAGAGCTATCGACCCTGGCTTCTTTCGGAGACCCGGCGACATTTCTTCAGCCGCTGCTCCCTGGGATTGGGACAGGTTGCGCTGGCCTCCCTGCTCAGCGACGGCCGGCTTCTGGCCCGGAAGCCGGACCTGGCGAACCCCTTGGCGGCCCAGGACCCCCATTTTCCGGCCAAAATCCGAAACGTCATCTATCTCTACATGGTGGGAGGGCCCAGCCAACTGGATCTCTTCGACCACAAGCCGAAACTTCAGGAACTCGACGGCAAGCCGATTCCCGATTCCTTCCTGAAGGACAAGCGCTTCGCCTTCATGGACTTCTTCACCAAGGAGAAGCCGCGGCTTCTGGGTTCGGAACGGGAGTTCGAACGATACGGGCAATCGGGGAAGACCCTCTCCGAGTGCCTTCCGCACACCGCGTCCATCGTCGACGACCTGGCGTTCGTCTCCACCGTCTCCACCGACAACTTCAACCACGGGCCGGCGCAGATCTTCAGCAACACCGGCTCGCCGCGGCCCGGGAAGCCCAGCATGGGTTCCTGGGTCAGCTACGGCCTGGGGACCGAATCCCAGGACCTGCCTGCCTTCGTGGTCCTCCAGTCCGGCCGGCAAGGTCCCCGAGCCGGCATCTCCAACTGGGAGAGCGGATTCCTCCCCACCATCCACCAGGGGATCCCCTTCTTCAGCAGCGGCGATCCCATCCTGAACCTGGCCAGTCCCGCCGGCATGAGCCGGGACCGGCAGTCCAGCCGGGTGGAGGCGATCCGCAAACTGAACCTGGCCCGGTTGGCCGAGACCGGGGACCCCGAGATCGCCACCCGGATCGCCTCCTACGAAATGGCCTACCGGATGCAGACCAGCGGTCCCGAGCTCATCGACTTCTCCAGCGAGACCCGGAAGACCCTGGACATGTACGGCGCCGAGCCGGGAGCCCGGTCGTTCGCCAACAACTGCCTGCTGGCCCGGCGCCTGGTGGAGCGCGGGGTCCGTTTCGTCCAGCTCTATCACGCCGAATGGGACCATCACGGAAACGCACACGTGAATCTTCAGGAGGGACTGGACAAGGTCACGAGGGAGACCGACCGCCCCTCGGCGGCCCTGGTCCGGGACCTGAAGCAACGGGGACTCCTGGACTCCACCCTGGTGGTCTGGGGAGGAGAGTTCGGCCGGACCCCCATGGGGGAGAAACGGGACTCCATCGGGCGCAACCACCACATCGACGCCTACACCATGTGGTTCGCCGGGGGCGGAATCCGGCCCGGCCAGACGATTGGAAAAACGGACGACCTGGGCTTCTCTCCGGTGGAGGACCCGGTCCACGTCCACGACATCCACGCCACCATCCTGCACCTGCTGGGACTGGATCACACCCGGCTCACCTTCCGTTTCCAGGGACGGGAGTTCCGCCTCACCGACGTCGCCGGCAACGTGATCGAGAAGCTATTGACTTAAACAGGACTCACCTTTTGTCATCCCCGTCTTCACCGGCTCCGGCCGCTCCACCGAGGTCATGAAAGCCGCCATCTATCGGGGAATCGGGCGAATCGGTCTGCAGCAAGTGGAGCGGCTTCCGCCCCCACCCGGATTCGTCACCATCGATACCCGGCAGACCGGCATCTGCGGAAGCGACCTTCACGCCTACCGCGGCCACTGGCCCCAGCCCAAGGCTTTGGCGTTGGGGCACGAGACCTCCGGCGTCGTGGTTGAGCTGGGGGAGGGGGTCACGGGATTCGAGCCGGGAGACCGGGTCGCCATCGAGTGCTTCTCGCACTGCGGCCGCTGCCGCTACTGCCGGAGCGGCCACTACAACCACTGCCGGGAGCGCCAGTGGGTTTCGCAGGATTCGCACGGAGGTTTTGCCGAGTTCACGACCGCTCACGCCTCGGCTCTCTTCCGTCTCCCTGCGAGCCTGAGCTTCGAAGAAGGGGCCCTGGTCGAACCCCTGGCGGTCGGTTGCCGGGCGGTGGGCCAGGCCGGCGCGACCTGGCGGGATCGGGTCGTGATCCTGGGCGGTGGAACCATCGGCCAGGTCTGCGTGGCGGCAGCCAGGGCGGCCAACGTGCGGGAGACCTGGATCACCGTCAAGTACCCGCAACAGGCCCGGATGGCCCAGGATCTGGGCGCCGACCACGTGTTCGTGCTGGGTGAGAACAACCTTGAGGACTGGGTGAGCGGCCTGGACCAGGGTCCGCGGCCGGACGCGGTGATCGAAACGGTGGGAGGAGGCGGCAATTTTGACCTCGCCCTTCGGATTGTCCGGCCCCGCGGCACCGTGGTCCTGGTGGCCGGCTATCCGGAACCGGTCCAGGTGGACCTGGGCCGGGTTCTGGAATCCGAGGCGGTCGTGACCGGGTCCCACTGTTACGCTTCAACCGGATTGGACACCGACTTCGGCGCGGCCATCGACCTGATGGCCAGCGGCCGGGTGGATGCGACCCGTCTCGTCACCCACCGGTTTCCTTTGGAAGCCGTCGAAGAGGCCTTTCGCGTGGCCGCGGACAAATCCTCCGGTTCCATCAAGGTCCACCTCTGCCAGTGATCTTTCCCCGCTCCATTCCGATACGACGAAAAAGGCGAAAAGCAGGTATCCTGGAACCAGAGAGCGACAATCCCATGCAGGGACGACGTACTCCGGTCATGACACGGCGATCGCTGCTGACTCGCGGGCTCGCGGGTATTGCGGCGACGGCGTGGACCAGTCGACGGAGGGCCGGGGCCACACCCGTACAATTGTCCAACCCGGCCGCGGCCGCCCAACGGACGCATCCGGATTCACATTCCGGCCCACCTCGGAAGGAGATCGTGCTGGGCATGTCCGCCGCCTTTTCCGGCCCCTCCCGAGGATTGGGCAGCGAGCTCTACCGGGGAGCCAAGGCCTATTTCAACCACGTCAACGAAAATGGCGGCGTCAACGGCTGCCGGATCCTCCTGAAGCTCTACGACGACGGCTATCAGCCGGACCCGTGCGTCAGGAACACCATGAAGCTCATGTTGGAGGACCGGGTCTTCCTCCTGTTCGGCTACGTGGGGACACCGACGGTGACGCGGGTGCTGCCCCTGCTCAAGAAGTTTCAGGACGAGAAGGTCTTTCTCTTCTTTCCCTTCACCGGAGCCCAGCCCCAGAGGGAACCGCCCTACGGCGACTTCGCCTTCAACCTCCGGGCGTCCTACCGGCAGGAGACCGCCGGCCTGGTCGACAACTTTCTTCGCGTCGGCAAGAAGCGCATCGCCGTGTTCTACCAGGCCGACGCCTATGGCAGGAGCGGCTGGGCGGGCGTCCGCGCGGCCCTGGCGGCCCACGGCGAGAGACTGGCCGGCGAGGCCACGTACCGCCGCGGGCAACGGTTCACCGGCACCATGAGGGCACAGGTCGAAATTCTCCAGGCGGCTTCTCCCGACGCCGTGATCTGCATCGGTTCGTACGCCGCGTGCGCCGCGTTCGCGCGCGACGCCGTGGACCTGGGGCTTCAGATTCCCATCGCCAACCTCTCTTTCGTGGGGAGCGAGAACCTCCTCCAACTGCTCACCGAGGGCCGCGACGACGCAGAGAGATACACCCGGTTTCTGGTCAACTCGCAGGTTGTACCCAGCTATGAGAACACCTCCATTCCGGCGGTGCGGGAGTACCGGCAATTGATGGAGCGTTACGACCCCGCCGTTCCCGAGGAACTGGTCAAGGAACCATACAGTCCGTTCCCCCAGAGCTTTGTCAGTCTGGAGGGATTCCTGGACGCCAAACTGATGGCGGAGATTCTTCGGCGCATGGGGGGCGGGCACGATCGAACGAAACTGGAGAAGGCGGTCTTCTCGGTGCGGAACTACGATCTCGGAATCGGGGAACCGGTCTCGTTCGGCCCCGACCGCCGGCAGGGGCTTCAGATGGTCTATTACACCGTCGTCGAGGGCGGCCGCTTCGTGACCCTGGACGATTGGCAAGGTTGGGTTTCCTGAAATGAAGATACAGAAACTTTTCCAGAAAACCCGCTTCGGCATTTTCGCCCTCTTCGGACTGATCGTCCTGTCGACGTCGATTCTGTGCATCTACACCGTCGACACCCAGTTGTCGGCCGAATACGAGACCAATACCAGGAATATCGCCAAGACCATCGCCGATGCCAGCGTGGACATCCTGCTGAACCGGAATCTGGCGACGTTGCAGTCGATGATCGATCAGTTCGTGGAGATCCAGGGAATCCGCTACATCTACATCACGAGCGAGTCGGGGGAATACCTGGCCCACACCTTCGTCCCGGGGATTCCCGAGCAGGTCCTGGCCAGTGATCCGTCCAGCACCGAGCCGGTGGAACGCAGCATTCCCGGAATGGGCGACTTCGTTGAAGTGGGCAGCCCCATCCTGGCCGGGGTCGCCGGCACCGTCCACGTGGGGATGGATCTGGACCTGGTTGCCCTTAAGATCCAGCGGGCCATCGGCCAGCAGGTCATCCTGATCTGCATCTTTCTCGTGGTCGGTATTCTGGCGTCGATCTGGTTCGTGAACCTGGCGGCAAAGCCGCTGGGTGGACTCCTGGCTTATGCCGTCGACCTGGCGGGCAACCGGGATACGGACGAGGCGAGAGACGACGAACTGCTGGCGCGCGACGACGAAGTCGGCGACTTGGCCCGCCTCTTCCGTTACGTGTCCGACCGCGGGTCCGGTTCGGAGTCGTCCGGGACCTCGCCGGGACAGCCCGGGTAGGAGGAATTCGAGCGGTGCGCATACCGCGAAGCGGCATAGCTCTCATTTGCACCACTCTTCAAATCTGCTTCGGCACCGTCTATGCGTGGAGCTTCTTTCAGACGATGCTGGTTCGGCAGGTCGGCTGGACCCATACCCAAACCGCCTGGGCCTTCAGCATCACCATCTTCTCGCTGGGCGTTTCGGCGGCCTGGGCGGGGAGCATGCTTCCCCGGCTGGGCCCCCGGATACTGGCCCTGGCCGGCAGCATCATGTTCTCCGGCGGATACCTGATCGCGGGCGTCGCGCTGCAACTCGATCTGGTCCCTCTTTTCTATTTGGGATACGGCGTGATCGGCGGCGCCGGGATCGGATTCGGTTACGTGACGCCGGTCGCGACGGTCGCCAAGTGGTTTCCGGACCACAAGGGGCTCGCCACCGGCATCGTGGTGATGGGCTTCGGAGTCGGCGCGTTCCTTCTGAGCAAGGGACTGGCGCCACTCCTGATCGTCCGGACGGCGGGAACGCTCCCCATGGTCTTCTTCTGGCTCGGAATCATCTTCGCCTGCATCCTGATTCCCTGCAGCCTCCTCCTGAGCAATCCCCCCGCTCCTGCCGCCCAGACCCGGGGAAACCAAAGCATCCGGCAGGATGCCGCCGCACCGCGATCGGCCCGGACCTATTTGGGCACCACCCAGTTCGTCATCATGTGGATCGTCTTCTTTTTCAATATCGCCGCCGGGATTTCCGTGATCAGCTTCCAATCGGAACTTCTTCAGGAGATCTGGGGTCTCTCCGATCCGTCCATCGAGCCCACCATGCTGGCCGCATACGGCGCGACGCTCATTGCCGTCAGTTCGCTCTGCAACGGTGTGGGACGCCTCTTCTGGGGACTCCTCTCCGACCGTCTGGGCCGGGCCGCGGTCTTCCGCATCCTGCTGGCCAGCCAAATGGTGGTCTTCGGGGTTCTCATGACCGAGACCAACCCCTGGATCTTCTCGATACTGGTCTGCTACGTGCTCCTTTGCTTTGGCGGCGGGTTCGCCACCATGCCCCCCTTCGTGCTCGACGTCTTCGGCAGCAGGAAGATGTCCACCATCTATGGCGTGATTCTCACGGCGTGGGCCGCCGCCGGCATCTGCGGGCCGCTCTACATGGGATATCTGAAGGACACCTACCCCGACCGGGCCGTCATGTACTGTTTTCTCATCGGCATCCTCATGCTGGGAGCCGGGTATCTGTTTTCCTACCTGCTCAATGACGGGAGGATACGGCTGGGGCGTCCCACCCTGGAGAACACGCTGCACCGCTACGGGATTCCGGTTCCGGGCAAGAGCTGAAAAAGCCCCGGCGCGTTTGTTGCATCCCGAATCGGAATACATTAAATCGTAGTTTTTCAGTCCGACTTCCGCCACCGGATTGCGGTATTCTTGTCCCCGCTTACGGCTCGGACGGACGGCGCCGGCGATCCAGAGATCATGCGACGACGCGAGTGGTTTCGGAAATTGGTGGGGGGACTCGTTGGAATCGGCCTGTTGGTCGTTCCATTGGGAGCGGGTCTGGTCTTCCTCCTCAACCCCCTCCGCCGCCGTGCCGGGCAGCACGGCTTCAGCCGCGTGGCGTCCGTTGAAAGCCTTCCGATGGGCGTCCCCCGGCACTTCATGGTCCGTGGCCAGCGCCGGGACGCCTGGGAAGTGGGCGCCCAGGTCCCGCTGGGGGCCGTTTACCTGGTCCGTCAGGAGACCGGCATCCGGGCCTTCCAGGTGATCTGTCCCCATGCCGGATGCTTCGTCGGATATGAAACGGACAAGCGGCGGTTCCTTTGCCCCTGTCACGACAGCTCCTTCGGGCTGGACGGCGCCGTCGCCGATCCCGGCAGCCCCTCTCCCCGGGGTCTGGACGAGCTGGAGGTCAAGATCGAGAAGGGCGAGGTCCTGGTTCGTTACCAGGAGTTTCGACCGGGTATCGGCGAGAGGATCGCCGTCTCGTGAGCGACTGGTTGGATCGCAGGACGGGCTACCGGCGACTCGTCTCCTGGCTGCTGTACGAGTCGATCCCGGGCGGCGCCAGATGGCGCTACGTCTGGGGCAGCACGCTGATCTTCACTTTCCTGCTCCAGATCCTGACCGGATTCCTCCTATGGACCGCCTACAGTCCCTCGATCCGGTCGGCCTGGGAGAGCGTTTACTTCATTCAACACCAGATGGAGTTGGGCTGGTTCATCCGGGGACTTCATCACTACGCCTCCCACGCCATGATCGTGCTGCTGGTCTTTCATCTGGTGCAGGTGGTCATCGCCGGGGCTTACCGTTCTCCGCGCGAGATCAACTGGTGGTTCGGCATGCTGCTGCTGGGGCTGGTGCTGGGAACGGCCCTCACCGGGTACCTGTTGCCGTGGGACGAACGGGGATACTGGGCCACCCAGGTGACCACCAAGATCCTGGGAATCGTCCCCCTGATGGGACCGACCCTGGAACGCCTGCTGCTGGGCGGACCGACTTACGGACACCACACGCTCACACGTTTCTTCGCTTTGCACGCCGGCATTCTGCCGGCTCTGCTGGTGCTGGCCACGGTGTTGCACGTCGTCCTGTTCCGCCGCCACGGCGTGACCCATCCCCGGAATGCCAAAGGAGAGGACTATTTCTGGCCCCGGCAGGCGTTGCTTGACGGAATCGCGTGCTTGGCCGTAATGGTCGTGTTGGCAGCGCTGGCCGGTTGGGGCGGATGGGAGCGGGGCTTCGTATTCGGACCCGAAGGCGGAGCACCCCTGGATGCGCCGGCCGATCCTTCCCGGCCTTCCCCTTCGGCGCGCCCCGAATGGTACCTGCTCTTTCTGTACCAGTTCCTGAAGTATTTCCCGGGACGGACCGAGGTGATCGGCGCGGTGGTGATTCCCTCGGTGGTGGTTGGGGTCATGTTGTGTTTCCCCTTTCTGGGCCGCATCCGCCGGGGGCACGCGCTGTGCGTCGGGATCACCGTCGCCACGCTCACCGGCGCGCTGCTGCTGACGGTGACGGCCGTGCGGGAGGACCAGACCCGGCCCATGTACCAGGCGGGACTGGCGGAAGCGGAAAAGAAGGCCCGGCGTGTCCTGGAACTGGCCAGCGAAAACGGGATTCCTCCCGGCGGGGCCCTGGCGATGCTGCACCGGGACCCGCAGACTCAGGGTCCGCCGTTGTTTCGAGACAACTGCTCCGCCTGCCACCGCTGGGACGGCCATGACGGTACCGGGGCCCAGGTGACGGAGGTCCGGAATGGAGAGTCCGTGGCGGTCGCGGCGAGCGCCAGCGATCTGGCCGGATTCGGCACTCCGCAATGGGTCGCCGAATTCTTGAGGGATCCGTCGTCGGAGCGCTTCTTCGGGAAGACCCGCCACCGGGAGGGGACCATGGTCCAGTGGTCCCGGAAGAACATTCCTCTCATGACCGGGCGAGAGATCGAAGCCGTGTCGGCGTTCGTCATCCACCACACCGGCGATCCCGAACCAGCGGTGGCGGACCCGGAACTCATGGCGCTCGGAGCGCGCGTTTTCTCGTCGGGAACTTCGGAAGGGGCCCAAGGCTGCGTCCTGTGCCATCAACTCGACCACCCGGAGGTGTCGGGGGCGGGAATGGCTCTGGGGCCGGACCTGACCGGATATGGTTCACCGGAGTGGCTGGGCGGAATCATCATGGATTCTTCCCAGCCCCGTTTCTACGGCAGCCAGAACTCCGGGATGCCCAAATTCGCCCATCGGCTCCGCAACCAGGAGCTCCAACTCCTCACCGACTGGATCCTGGCGGAGAACCCAACCGGAAAGTAGGGGACAGCGACCATGAACCCGGAAATCGGGCCCGATCGGATGCAGCTCGCCGCCGCTTCGACCGGCTGCGGACCCGGCTCCCGAACCCTGTTCTTCATGGTCCTGACCGCCGCCGTTCTATCCCCCGGCTGTACTCAGCCGGCTCCGGTCGAAACCGGGGAGGACGGCCGGTTCCCCATCTTCCACCGGACCGGGACTCCCATCTATTTCACCGATCTGAGCCGGGCACAACCGGAGTCGGCCCTGACCCGGCGGGAGAAACGCTTCGCCTGGAGGCTCATCGACTACGAGACCGAGGACTTCAAGGGATCGCTGGTCTTTGCGGGGGAGGAGGCCGAAGCTCCCGACCTGACTCTGGGCTTGGACACGGCTGGCGTCCACGACGTGTACGTCGGCATGTTCAACACCGCCTGGAGGCCCTACCAGAATATGCGCGTGCAGGCCAAGCTGAGCGGCGACCCGGCATTTTCGACACTGTTCCTGCCGGCGCCGGAGGGTCTGCCCTCGGGTGTGCCCGAGGACGACACTGTCCGGGGCCCCCGGATTCAGGAGGTCTATTACAAGACCGCCGACCTGAGCGGACAGGACCTCATCATCCGGCAACCGTGCCAGCGGGTCGTCCCGCCGGACCAGGAGTACGGCAACTTCTGCGAAAAGGTGTGGGTCGCCTACGTGAAGCTGGTGCCGCTGAATCCGGAAGAGGTGGAAGTCCTGAAGCAGGATCGGGCGCGATCCGACACCCGCCGGCTTTTCGGCTACAACGACTCGTGGGCCGTGGCCTGGGGACGTGCGGAACCGCCCTCGGCGGAATTCGTCCGGTCTCACCTGGAGCCCTACCGCAACACCGACTTCCGCCGGATCTACTGGGACGGGATCAGTGGGGAAGTCTGCAACTACTTCACCCGGATCGGAAAGATGTGGACCCGGGAACACTTCCCGCTGGAGGATTTCGTCAGGAAGGGCGACCGGCTCCTGATCCAGTCCTGGACCGAGTACGTGGAGAAAGGGATCGATCCCCTCCGGGTGGCAGCCGACGCCGCCCACGAGATGGGTCTCGAGTTCCACGTCAACTACCGGCTGGGCTGGGGCCCCTTCTACTGGCCGCCGCCCTGGGAAGCCTTCAACCGGGGAGGTTTCGCGGACCGGCATCCCGAGTGGCGAACCGTGCGCCGGGACGGGACGCCCGGCACCGCCATGTCCTTTGCCTTTCCCGGAGTTCGAGACTACATGCTGAGTTTCGTGAAGGAGATGGCCGCCTATCCCGTCGACGGCATCGCCATCCTCTACAATCGCCAACCCCCGTACGTCGGGTACGAAGCGCCGCTGGTGGAGGGTTTCCGAGCGGAGTCCGGCAAGGACCCCAGGGAGCTGGACGAGCAGGACCCGGAGTGGCGGGAATGGTTGGCCTACCGGAGCCGGGCCACCACCCGGTTCATGAGGGACCTTCGCGAGACACTGGAAGAATCGGCCCGGGAGCAGGGCCGGGACGAGCCCTTCGAGATCACGGCCTGGGTCTTCGGCAACCTGCAGGAGAACCTGGAATTCGGATTGGATCCCGAACTCTGGGTGCGGGAGCGGCTGGTGGACACCCTGATCCCCTACTCGTCGGCCAAGCACCTCTTCAGTTGGCAGCCGTCGTGGGAAGACCCTCGGGACGTGGCCGCGTGGGTGTCGCTGACCCGGGGGACGGGAACCAAGCTCGCCCTGAACGTCATGCCCCGCAACCTGCCGGTGGCCGAATACAGGCGCAAGGCAAATACCCTCTATGGCGCCGGCGTGGAGTATCTGGCCTTCTGGGACACGGTCATCCAAGGCAGCGCCTCGTCCCTGGCGCTGCGCCGCCTGGGACACGCCGAAGAGATCGCCGCCTGGCTGAAGGCGGGACAGCCGGCGGAGGAACTGCCCTTCTCCCGCTTGCGCAAACTGGGAGACTGGGACCTGAGCTTCTTTCCCGAGTGAACCCGAACCGCAGAGTCAAGCTGGGGGACTGATCCCGTGGAGAATCGAATCGCCCTTGTGACCGGCGCCGGCCGCGGCATCGGACGCGCCATCGCCACCGGGCTCGCCGCCGAAGGCGCGCCTGTCGCCGTCACCGCACGCAGCGTGGACGAACTGGAGAACCTGGCCCGTGAGGTGAGAGCCGGAGGTGGAGAGGCGCTGGTGGTCCCGGACGACCTGTCGGACCGGTCGGCTCCGCACCGCATCGTGCGGACCGTTGCCGACACCTGGGGTCCCATTGAGATCCTGGTCAACAACGCCGGTGTCGGAAGCAGTCAGAACCCCAAGCCTCTGGTGGAATTCGACGACGACTTCTGGGACCTGACGCTCATGGTCAACCTGACCGCGCCCTACCTCCTCACCAAGCTGGTCCTCCCTTCCATGATGGAACGGGGATGGGGACGGATCATCAACATCTCGTCCATCGCCGGCAGAATCGGGGGTGAGCACGGCGCCGCATACGGCGTGAGCAAGCACGGTCTGTTGGGGCTGACCCGCAGCACGGCTGTCGAGGCAGCCGCTCACGGCATCACCGCCAACGCCGTGTGCCCCGGCGTGACCCGCTCCCGCCTCAACGACCGGCGGCTGGAGTACGACTCCCGGAGGCTGGGGGTCAGCTTCGAACAACTGGAGAGGGAATCCACTCCGCTGGGACGCCGCCTGGAACCGGAAGAGGTGTCGGTCCTGGCCGTGCAACTGGCTCGGGACGAAGCGCGGGGCATCAACGGCCAGTGCATCAACGTCTGCGGCGGGCGGGTGTTCGGGTAGTTTGCCGCGTGGAAGGGCGACTTTCTTGTCGCCAATTCTTCGGTTCGCCCAATTGGAAGACGCTACGCGGAGTGGGGACTCCGTCCCCCCTGCCCCCCTGAATCGGGGACAGGAATGTCCCCGCTCCCATTCCTTCCCTTTTGTCGGCGCCCGGGACTATAGTGGCCGGGTTATGGCAACCAACAAATCAGAGCTCGATCGACGAGGATTTTTCCGGAGAAGCGGGTTGGCCGCCGCCGCTCTCTCGGCGCGCAGCTACGGGCGGGTCCGGGGGGCCAATCACCGGCTTCGCATCGGCATCATCGGTTGCGGAAAGATTGCCGGGAGCCACCACCTGCCCAAGCTCCTGAAGATGTCCGAGAGCGCCAACGTCGAGGTCGTGGCCGTGTCGGACGTTTACCGGTCGCGGGCGAAAAAGTTTCAGGATCGGATTTCGAAGGCGGGTGGGATGGCCATCGAGAAGCTCTTCCATCAGGACCTGCTGGAGATGAAGGACGTGGACTATGTCGTCATCGCCACCCCGGAACACTGGCATCACCGGCAGACACTCGACGCGCTGGATGCGGGCAAGCACGTCTACTGCGAAAAGCCCATGACCCACACCATCCCCGAAGCCCAGGAGGTGGTTCGGAAGGTCCGGGAGACGGGTCTCAAGCTGCAGGTCGGCGTTCAGGGGATGAGCGACGACAGCTACTCCAGCGCCAATCGGGCCATCCGGGCCGGCAAGCTGGGTACGGTGGTGGAAGCCCAGATGGAATATGTCCGCAATCACCCCCTCCACAAGGGCCCCTGGCGCAGGGGCATCCGGTCGGACGCGCCCAAGCCGTCCGACCTGGACTGGAACCGCTGGTTGGGGCCGGCGCCCAGGCGTCCCTGGTCTCCCCACCGTTTCTTCGAATGGAGAAACTACAGGGACTATTCGGGAGGGATCTCCACGGACCTGTTCATTCACCGCCTCACCCGCGTGCTGAAAGCCTGCGAACTGACCTACCCGAATTCGGTTGCCGGGTTGGGGGGGATCTACATCTGGGACGACGGCCGCGACGTGCCCGACAACCTGGAGATGATCGCCGAATACCCGGCAGTCGAGGGAATCACCAATGGGATGACTCTCCACATGCTGGGCACCATGGCGAACAAGCATGGTGTCGAGCACTGTATCCGGGGACACAAGGCCACGCTGGTCTTCACCAGGCGAGGCTGGAAGATCCTGGATCAGAGATCCGGAAAGGTCGTGGAAACCCACAGAAAAACGGGCGCCGAGGACATGGCGCTCCACCATCGCAACCTGCAGGCGGCTATTCGGGACGGCAAGGCTCTGGCCTGCCCGGCCGAGTTGGGACTGCGCGGAGTCGTCGCCGTGGTCATGTGCAACGAGTCCTGGGCTCGAAGAAAGCTCATGACCTGGGATTACAGGAAACAGGAGATGGTCGAAGCGTAAGGTGACGTTGCGGCGTACCTACAGCAGCCCGTAGAACAATTCTTCGTACTGTTCCGTGATTCGTTCCCAGTCGAAACGGCGGCGAACCCGATCCTGAGCCGCCTTCCCCAGTTCCCGGTAATCCTCGGGGCTCTCGCAGACTCTGGCCATGAGCCGGGCCAGCCGCGCCTCCTGGTTGAAGGGATAGAAGAGTCCGGCGTCGGCCACGGCTTCCCGGTTTTCCGGGATATCGTTGACCAGCACCAGGCAGCCGGCTCCCATGGCTTCCAGCAGACCGGGATGGATCCCTCCGATCTCCCCCCCGTAGACGTAGCAGCGGCTGTGGGAGAGCAGCTCCCGGTACCCCTGCCCGTAGATGGCTCCCGGCAACAGCACGTTGATCCCGCGGGCCAGTCGCCGCAGATGGTCGATGTACGGTCGGTTGTAGGGAGCGTCGCCCACCACCACCAGGGGGAGGTCCACACCCGACTGCCGGTAGGCGCGGATCACCCGATGGGCGTTGTTCTCCGGCTCCAGCCGGCTCACGAACAGCAGATACCGATTCGCCTCCAGACCCAGCTTCCGCAAGACCTCCCGGCTCTCCAGCCGCCCCACCGGGGCTCCATAGGGAATGAACGGAGACTTCCTCCGGTAACGGCTGAGATAGTAGTCCTGAGTGGTCCGGGCGTCGGTCACGAAGCAATCGGGAAAGCGGACAGCCAGAGACTCGCCCATTCGATGGAATGACCGGCCCAACCAGTTCCACTTTTTCCTCTTCCGTTCGATGCCGTCCACGTTGAGGACCACCCTCTGGCCCGCCAGCCGCGGGAGCCAGCAGAGAAAGGCGTTAGCCGCATTGCACACCAGGCAGACGTCGTAGCCCCGGAAACAGGCGCGCAAAACGGACAGGGAAGTATGGGAAACCGTCTCCAGGTATTTCTGCCGGATCGAGGGCAGGACCCGAATGCGGACTCCCCTGTAGGTGGAGAGCTTCGGATCTACGAAGTGGCTCCGTCCGTAGACCGTGACCCGGTGTCCCCGGCGGACCAGACGGACGGCCAGCTCCTCGGCAAAGGTCTCGAACCCGCCGTAGTTGGCGGGAATCCCGCGAGTGCCCAGGATGCCGACCTTGATCCCCATAGGCCATTTCCCCTTCCGGACCAGAGATTACCACCACTATGCCGTCGAACCAGAGCGATCCGGTCGTGTCCCTGCGCGAAGATATCCCTCCCGAAGCTCCCGGACTCCCGCCCTGGTTCCTCCGGTTCGGCTTCCGCTCCCCCGGAATTCCGACTGCTAGAATGGACCTCCCAGGGAGCGAACGACGGTGCATATCCGGGACGGCGTCGACATCAAGGAGAACGAGTTCCGCTTCGTCTTCTCCCGCAGCGGCGGGCCGGGCGGGCAGAACGTCAACAAGGTGGACACCCGGGTCACCCTCGTCTTCGACCTGATGAGTTCCGGCAGCCTGACCCCCAGGCAGAAGGCCGAACTGCGACGGCGCCTCGCCGGTCACCTCAACCGCCGAGGCGAGCTGCGGGTGGTTTCTCAACGGCACCGGAGCCAATGGAGGAACCGGCAGGAGACTCTGGAACGCTTCCGCCACCTGCTGGCGTCGGCCCTGGAGAAGCGGAAGCGGCGCTACGAAACCCGGATTCCGGCCCGCTCCAGAGTGCGGCGTCTGGAAGACAAGGCACGTCGCAGCCGGACCAAGCAAATGCGGCGTAAACCGGCGGCCTCCGAGTATTGAAACAGGAGTGTCCCCCCTCCAAAGGGTTCAGTGGAGATATACGACCGGCTTCAATCCCAGAAATTTGACCATGGGCAGGAAGTCACGGTCGGAGAACAGCAACGGGAAGCCTTCGTCGATACAGAAAGAGGCGATGACAACATCGACGGTATTGCGGATCGTGATCCCCGTCCTGCGCAACTCCCGGTAGCGCATGGCAGCCCGTTGTGTCCGCTCGCGGCCGAGCAGGTCGAAGGACGGAAGCTTCGCCAGTGCTCTCTCTGCTGCTCTGAAATCCGAGTCGTTTCGGAATCCCTGGAGAACTTCCACCAGAATCAGGTCGCCGGTTGCCGCCACGTCCTGTCCCAAAAGATCATTGAGACGATGGGTCTCCTGTGTTGGGATGCCGTTGAAATAGTCGATCCAAACACTGGAATCGACCAGAATCATCGGTCTCGCCTCATCTTTTCCAAATCACCCGTCCAACGAAGTTTGCCGCGCAATCCTCGGATTTCTTCCTGTTCCTTCAAACGAATCAACGAGGCCAGACCCAATTCCACGACCTCACGTTTGGTCTTGGCCCCGGTGGCGCGCATGGCTCGTTGCAGGAGGTCGTCGTCAATGACAATATTCGTTCGCATTTGGAGGCCCTGCCGGACTATGTGTATAAATCAAGTGGATTATACACATTTTTTGCGCGGGAATCAAGTCTTGCGAGTCACTGCGACCTGGACGAAGCCGATCCGGAGGATCGGAACTTCCCTGACCAGGACAGGCCCGGTGGTGGATGAAGGAACGTCTCGGCGTTCCGCCGGCTGGACCGGCTATCCTTCTTCAGATCCCGTCGGCGAAAATTCCCGCCTCTGCACCGCATAAGGGGCCGTCAGGAAGAACAGCAGCAGGATCAGCACCTCCGAGTCGCCGAAGTTGTACTCCAGGCAGCCCGCCACGTGAAACGCCGCCGTGATGCAGAGGCCGTTCAGGCTCAGGAAGCGGACCCACTCCGATTCAGACCGGAGCCACATCCGGATCAGGTCCCGGATCAGGACGATCCAGAGCGCCAGCCAGAACGCCAGTCCCACGAGGCCGGTCTCGGCGGCCACCTGGAGGAAATTGTTGTGCAGGTGTTGATAGGCCCAATCGGGGTATTCCTGGTGCGACCGATACTTGAGAACCTCGCGGTAGACCATGCCGGGTCCGACTCCCGTCCAGGGATGTTCGGCAATGAGGCGGGATCCGGACCGGACCATCTCCAGACGGACCTGGGTCGTCGTGTCGCTCAAGTCCACACCTGACAGGAGGCGGTCCCGAAACGGCGTCGGCACCACGATCAACAGAGCCATCAGCGCCAGCAGCAACAGCAGCACCCGGGTCCTCTTCGTCAAGACCACCAACAGAAGACCGCCCGCGGCCGCTCCCAGCCAGGCGTTCCGGGTGAAGGTCACCAGCAGGCACCAGCTCAGGAGGATCAAAAGGAGCAATCCGAGGACTGGCAGGCGCCGGCGTCCCATCTCCTCCCGTTTCGCCGTCGCGGAGCCGGCCGCCGCGAAACGCTCCCGGCAGAGAAAGACCCCCAGCGAGACGGCCCCCATCATGAGCTGGCCGGAAAAGGTCATCCAATGGCTCATGAAACCGGTGATCCGATGCTGAAGATCCGGCTCCATCAGCCAGTAGTACTGCGCCAAGGCGAAAATGGCGCTGGCGCCGACAACCCAATAGATGCGCCTCACGGTCCACTTCACGTGAACTATTCCGAGCCAGGTGAACATCAGGGGGACGAAGAGGAAGCGCACCAGTTTCTTGAGCGAGCCGGAACTGGTCCCGGGGTCTGCCGAGAAGAGCACGGCGATCCCGATGGAAATGACAAAGAGGAGGAGCGGCAGCGTGAAAGGAGGCCAACGGAGGTGAAGGCGCCGCCGCCGCAGCGTATCGACGATCCAGAGGAGCAGGGCAACCCCGGCGAAAATGTATGCCGCCGCGATGGAGATGAGAGACGCTACGATGGACGCGGCGGCGCACCAGGGAATCCAACGTGCCTGAATCTGACTGGAAATGTGCTGCTTTACCGATGCCATTACACCGTTCGCCGAAGTGTTTCCCGAAGCCGGCTTCCGCTGTCTGCGGGAGAGATTACGACTCCGGCTTCCCGTCCGCAACATCCGCCACTACCGGAACCTGACCTCGACCCGGGTCAGAACGGGGCTGGCTCCGCCGTTGGGAGTCGCGAGCCGGGCGCGGTACTGAAGCCAGGAATCGGACGGCTCGCCGCCGGAAACGGGACCCGGCTGCAGGATCCAGCTTCCGGACCCCGGGGAGCCTCTCCAGGCCGCCTGCCGCAGGGACTCCTCGCTCCCGGCGGTTCGAATCTGGAGCGCGATCGTAGTTCCCAAGGGGGTCTCCGCCTCCCACCCGATGGAGACTGGCCGCACGCCGGGTTCGAACCGGTGCGGCGGTGAGACATAGGTCTCAGCCAACTGACGTGTGTAGATGTTCCCCGGGTCGCGGAGGATCTGGCCGTGCGGGCCCACGGTGGGAAGCCAGGTCCTGTCCCCAAGGGAAAAGCCTTCGGTTCCGTTCCAATAGAGGACCGACGGTGTCGTGTGCCGGATGGGTTCTCCGGGGCGATCGACGCTTCCGTCCCGCTTGTGGTTGAGCAGAAAGATGTCGGTCCAGCCGTCGCCGTCGAAATCGGCGGCCAGGGAGGCGGTCCCCGAGTCCCCCGGCAGGTTCAGGCGGCGGTCCGGATCGAATCCGGAGGCGCTTCCCCAATAGAGAAAGCAGGGGACGCTCCGGGCGGTGTTGCTGGAGTAGTTGGGCACGAACAGGTCCAGGAATCCGTCCCGGTCGAAGTCGGCCACACTGGGGTCCAGGGCCGACATGTGCGGCAGCGGCCGGCCCTCTCTCAAACGGAAACCGTCCGCGGAACCGTAGTAGATCCGGACCTCCCCTTCTTTGTTCCGGGGATAGTCGTTGACCGGCGCCACCAGATCCAGCCAACCGTCCGAGTCGAAGTCCGCGGCCTCCAGATAGGGGACCCGTCCCTTTTCGATCAACCGGTGGTGTTTCCCTCCAAATCCTTCCTCCGAACCATAGACCAGGTGCAGTCCGTCCTTGGCGGAGCCCCCCGCCAGGTCCAGATACCCGTCGCGGTTCCAATCGGCCACCACCGGGGGAAACCCCAATCCGCCGACGGGAATCACCTCGCGCCGAAGAGGGGCGAAACCGGATTTCCCACCGTAGAGGATGACGTAACCGCGGCGGCCGTGGGCGTCGCCCTCGGCGGCGCCGATCACCAGATCCAGGTAACCGTCCCGGTTCAGGTCGGCGGTGACGGCCCCCATTTCCGGGTCCTCCGTCGAGAGGACGGCCCGGCGGCGGGGCTCGTAGCCGTCGGCTCCTCCATACCAGACATAGACCCCGTTGAGGGTCACCGGACGGTCCAGTGCGTAGCGGGCCTCGGCCGACACCAGGTCCACCCAGCCGTCGTCGTCCAGATCGGCCTGGGCGGTTCCCACCGTATAGCCGGCCCAGAGTTGGCTGCGGCGCCGGGTCGAGTAGTTTCGGGTCCCGTCGCCCCAGTAGATGAAGTTGGGGTTGTAGCCGGTCCTAAGTCCCCCTTCCAGGTTGAAGAAGATCACGTCCGGGCGCCCGTCGTTGTTCACGTCGCCGATGCCGTTGCCATGGGCGCTCCGCGTGTCCAGCATGGACTTGTGACCGGGGAAGAACTTCCCTTCCCGGTTCCAGAAAACGAAGGACTGGACGTTCAGGTCGTTGAAGGAGTGGTGGTTGCTCACCACCAGCTCGGGCCAACCGTCCCCGTCCAGGTCTCCGGCGCTGATTCCCCGGGCGTGGACCGTGGCCAGGGGAGTTGGATCGGTCTCGGACAACCGTCCGCCGCGGTTCCAGAAGATCAGGGAGTCGGTGTAACCGTTCCCGGCGCGGTCGGAAGAGGTCACGGCCAGATCCGGCAGCCCGTCCCGATCGAGGTCCCGGACCGCCAACTGCCAGGGGTTCTCCACCTGAAGCCGCTGCCGGACCTGAAACCGGCCCGAAGCCGCCGCCAGAACCTGGACCCCCGATTCGACGGCAACGACCAGCTCGATCCGTCCGTCCCGGTCCAGGTCCCCGGCGCCCAGATGCCGTGCCTCCAGATCCAGGACGAGGGGTTTCTCCAGGTCCAACCCCTCCTCCCCGGCGGCATAGACGAAGACACGGGACCCGGCGGCCAGCACCAGATCGAGCGCGTTGTCTCCGGCCAGATCGGCAACCAGGACCGCAGATCCCGGACCGGCCAGCGGGGTCCGGCGATGGGGATCGAAGCCATGGGCCGAATTCCAGTAGACGGCCGAGTGGACCGATTGCCCGCCTCTCCCCGGATTGGCGCAGGCAATGGCCAGATCCGGCCATCCATCCCGGTTCCAGTCCCCGACGGCGGCTTCCCTTCCGGACCAGGACCTCAGTCGCCGGCGCTCGGACACTGGAAACCGTCCCGCGGACCCGTAGTAGATGAAGCTGTCGGATTTGTTGGTCGTTCCGCCCGTTCCGTTGACCACCACCACGTCGCTGATGCCGTCCCGGTTCAGGTCCGCCACCAGCCCCTCGACGGCCCCATCCGTAGGCAAAGCGATCCTCCGGAGAGGATCGATGGTCTCGCCGTTGTTCAGATAGACGAAAGCGTCCTCGTCTTCACTGTGTCCGTGTCCGTTGGCCACGAACAGATCGATATGACCGTCCCGGTTCAGATCCAAACGGTTGATCAGTTGGATCCTGCCGCGCCGGGAAACGTAGATGTTGGAGCCGGAGTCCTCGAACTTCCCCCGGGAAAAGGCTTGAAATCCCTCGTGACGCCACACTTGGGCCCAAAGCCCGCCGCCGGCGTCCTCCCCGGCGAGAAGCACCGTTGCCACCATTGCCGCCCAGAGCCGCCAACCAAGCTTCAGCTTCATTCTTCCTTTCCCTCCTGCCTCCTATCATCCCCCATTTTCACTTTTCTATTCGCTCATTTCCTCTTCCGCCTTTCTGCTACTATCCCGGCGTGACCGGATTCGACGCCTTTCCCTACGACAACGGGGAGCTCAATTGCGAAGGGACTCCCCTGTCCCGAATCGCCCGGCGGGCGGGGACGCCGTGCTATGTCTACAGCCGGCGCGCCATGCGCGACCGCTACCACCGGCTGGAAAGCGCTTTCGCCGACGTGGACCCCCTGATCTGCTACTCCCTGAAGGCCAACGACAACCTCTCGCTGCTGCGGGTCCTGCAGGAGGAGGGCAGCGGTTTCGACGTGGTTTCGGGAGGAGAGCTCTTCCGGTTGAGGCAGATCGGCGCCGATCCCGCGCGCATCGTCTTCAGCGGCGTCGGTAAAACGGTCCAGGAGATGGAGATGGCCCTGGAATGGGGGCTCTTCAGCATCAACGTCGAGTCCCGCCAGGAACTGGAGACCCTGGCCCGGGTCAGCCGGAGGATGGGCCGCGAAGCCCGGGTGGCCATCAGAATCAATCCGGACGTGGATGCCCGGACCCACCCCTACATCGCCACCGGTCTGCATCGCCATAAATTCGGGGTCGAGACCGGTCAGATCGACGACCTGTTGAAGATCGTCGAGGATTCCGCCGAAATCCGGCTTGTGGGGCTCGGTTACCACATCGGCTCCCAAATCCTGGATGTCCAGCCGTTTCTGGACGCGTTCGGCAAGCTCAGGGAATGGGCGGACCGGGTCCGGGACCGGGGGTTTCCACTGGAACACCTGGATCTGGGCGGCGGCCTGGGAATCTCCTACCAGGGAGAAACGGGCCCTGATCTCCAACGGTACGCCGAGGCGTTGGCTCAACCTGGAGACGGCTACCGCATCGTCATGGAGCCGGGACGCTATCTGGTGGGAAACGCCGGCGTCCTGCTGACTCGCGTCCTCTATCGGAAGACCAATCGCGGCAAGGTCTTCCTGGTGGTGGATGCCGCCATGAACGACCTGCTGCGCCCCAGTCTCTACGGCGCCCGCCACCAGATTCTTCCGGTGCGGTCCGGTCGACCCCGGATCAATGCCGACGTGGTCGGGCCGGTTTGCGAGAGCGGCGATTTCCTGGCCCGCGGCCAGCAGGTTCCCGACGCACGCCCGGGAGACCTCTTGGCCGTAATGAGCGCAGGCGCCTACGGTTTTGTCCTATCCTCCAACTATAATTCCAGGAGGCGGGCGGCCGAGATACTCGTGGACGGAGACGGCTGGAGGACAATCCGGGTCAGGGAATCATACGACGACCTGATCCGGCGTGAATCCGTTCCCTGACGGGCTTCGCCGAACGCCGGCGCGGCGCTTGTCCTGAAGTCGTTTCCAATTGACGCCGAAGAGCAGGCGAGGTCCGGTCCCGCCTCCGGATCGGGCACCGGGATGTTTCGGTCAGGCGGGGTTGGATTGACTGGAACGCGGGCGGTTGAATAACATCCTGGGTCAGATGGCGTTTCCGCCAGGATAACTGCAGTTCGCAAGGAGCCAAGCCTTGTCCCTGGAGACTGACGTTACGCTGGAAATCCAGCCCGAATCCCGGGTGGACGTGATCAACGTCCGCGAGCGGATTCCCGATCGGATCCGCTCCCGGTTGTCCCGGTATTCCAAGTCGGTCTACTACTCCTACCACACCACGGCCGGCTACTTCGGCGAGAAGCTCTCGGCCCAGCTCAACCACAGCGGCGAGGCCCTGCGCAACTTCGTGCAGGTGTTCCAGACCCTCTTCCCTTCCCGGCGCGGGTACCGCCACGACCAGTTGGATCTGCGCACCGAGTTGAGCCAGGAGCAAAAGGCCACGGAGCCTCTAAACGCCGACTCCCACCTCACCTTCATGAGTTCCGGCCTCACCAATTGCGCGACCTATGAGAATCGCCCGGATACGCCCGTCTACTTCGTGGACCTGGACGGCATCTGGAACGATGTCCGGCGCCGGCGCCGGACCACGGTGCTGGCTTTCAACGAAGAACAGGTGGTGGCTCGCGTGGACCTCCCGGTTCCGGTGTCCCGGCATCCCATCGACTCCATCAACCTGATGGATCCCCATCTGGGTTTCTTCTCCCGGCTCCAGGACCTGATCCGGACCCATCGGGTCGATCGGGGGCGCATCGACATCTCCCTGGGTCCGGAAGAACGGAATGCGGGTCTCACCGTGAACGAGTACGAGACCCTGCTGATGAAACACGATCTGGCCAAAGTGCTGAGAAATCCACTGCATTTCATGGCCAAGAGCGGCCGGCAGATGCTGGGGAACCCGAGGGCCATTCCGGGAAGGGCCAGGGATTACGCCAAATACGATCTGGTCCAGATTCTGAATCAGACCGTGGATGCCCTGGGGTTGAGCGAATCGGTCTTCGAGCGCCTTCTGCAACGATTCGTCCGGGCGCCCGCCGACCACTTCATGGGCATGGACCGTTCGCTGATCCTGCTGGTGTCCAGCGCCCATGCCAACGGAACCGGCCCCGGCTCCATCGTCAATGGGACCTACCAGAGTCCCATCCTGGTGCAATGGGACCGCCCGGAAACGGATACGCGGCGCCTGGAGATCTCATTGGTCCGATTCGATTGAATCAACCGCCGCCCGTGCGGACCCATTCCAGGATCGTCCGGTAGGACGAGGACTCCCGGCTCCATCGAACGCCTCCGCCGTGTTGGCCGGACCCCGAAGCCCGAGTCCCTTCGGGAGGCTTCTCCCGGGTGGGCTTCAGCAACAGCAGGCTCTCCTGCGGCCGCTTCAGATCAATGACCCGCAACGCCGAACGATAGTAACTCCGCACCTCTTCCGTTCCGGCCCGTTCCTGAGCCGGCTCCAGGCGGAAGATGACGTGTGACTTGTGGCAGTCGAAGCAGCTCTTGTCATCGGCGCCGGACTTCTCCAGCAGAGGCAGCACGCGGTCCCGAAAGAATTGGAGCGAGGGGAGTGTCAGATCCGTCGCCGGACCCTCTCCCGGGAGTTGGGTCAGGCTCTCCGCGATCGCCGGCAGGTCGCGCAGTTCGGGACGGCTTCGAACCAGTTCCAGCGCCGACTCGCCCAGGGCGGGATCCGGATCCCTCAACGCCTCGCTCAGGAGACTGACGAATCGGAGATCCTGCAATCGTCCCGGTTCCTGACCGGCCAACTGCAGGATCGCCTCGCGCTTCCAGGCGTCCCGGCTGCGAAACGCCAGACTCAACCGTCTCCGGATCATGGCGAACGATTCCAGTCGCGGCGCCTCGAGACACAGTTCCACGGCCGCCCGGAATATCACGGGATCCTTGGAGGCCAGGGACCGGAACACCTTTATCTGTACCGGCCGCCGATCCAGCAATTCCGGATGGGAGGCCACTGCCCGGAAGTCCTCAGCCTGGGCCTCCGCCGCAAGAAACGCCCGCTCCACCTGGGCCGAGTCCTGCCGACCGGCGGCGGCGCCGAGGGACGTACACATTGCCAACCATAAGACCGCAACCGACTCAATCGGAACCAGCATCAAATGACTCATTGTCACTACCGCGCCAGAGGCACTCTAACAACAAGCTGCAAACCTCGCTGATGAAGGACTCTCCTCCAGATTCCGCTTTTCCTGAGCCTTGGGCCAGTTCCTTCCCGCTCCGGCAGGTCAGAGTCGTTTGTTATCTTGAAATCGTAGGTTGGTGAGTTGTCGGTTGGACTATCGGGGAAACCATTTGGTTCGAAACCGCGACTGAAACTCTGGAGGAAAGAGCCATGTCCTTCAACCGAACCCTGACCGTGGCGCTGATTGCAGCATCGCTCCTGGCGGGTGTGCCTGACCTGAGAGGGCAAGAAGAACTGCGGGAGGTCGATGGTCTCATCTATGACCTGAGACACCCCGAGTTGGAGCGGCGGAAGACGGCGGTCGTGGGGCTTGGAAAACATCGGATTCGGCAGGCCATCCCGGAATTGTCCAGGCTGGTCAAGGACCCGGATGACCTTCTCCGGACCGCTTTGGCCCGGGCTCTGATCAAGATCGGCGACATCCGGGCTCTTCCGGCTCTGATGACGCTCTGCCACGATTCCAGGAAACAGACGCAACTCGTGGCGGTTCAAGGGCTGGTCAAACTCTATGTGAACCTTCCCGACGGCTTCTTTCACGGGGTGAAACGTGTTGTCAGTTTCATGAATCCAGCGGACGACGACTACGATCCCCTGGTCGTGGAACCTTACATTTCCGTCAGCCCTGACGCGATCGATACGCTGGCCACTCTGCAGAGTGACTCGGACGCGGACGTTCGGAGGAACGCCGCCCTTGCTCTGGGGATACTGCGCGGCCGTCGAGCCCTTCCCACACTACAAGCCGCTCTGGAGCAAGAACCGGAAAACGGCGTGAAGGTGGAGATGATCCGCGCCATCTACAAGATCGGGGACCCCGAAGCCGGCGTCACGTTGGTTCCCCTGATTTGGGCCCCCGACAAGAAGGTCCACGACGAGGCCATTTTCGCGTTGGGGCGTCTGAGGGTGGAAGCTGCGGTCCCGGCGCTCACGGAGCTATACAACAGCGGCGTTACGGAGCGGAAGAAGATTCTCGGCGGGCTGGTCCCCGTGAGTCGAAGCGACGATCTGAGGCGAAAGACCCTCGAAGCCCTGGCGAATATCGGCGACCGTCGCAGTCAGGGAATATTCATCGAGGCGATCACAGACGAAAGAACTGCCTTTCGCCGGTATGGCGCCGAGGGCTTAGGCAGAATCGGAGACCCGAGCCTGATCCCCAAGTTGGCGTACATGTTCCAAGGCGAGCAGGAACCGGAAGTGATCTCGGCCCTGAACTTTGCCCTCTTTCGCCTGGGCGGTGACGCGCACCTTCCCGAACTGGTGGACCGAATCAGCAACGATCAAGTCTACTTCTACCTGTTGGAACTGGAACCGGAGGAGGTTTCCAAGCTCCATCCGCATCTCCTGCTCCACGCCAAGGAACCTGGTATTCAGGTCCGTCTCCTGGACGTCATCGGTCAGCGCGGCGATACCTCTTCCCTGGCGGTGGTGGAACCCCTGACCCGGAGCGAAAACTCTGACGTGATCTCCTCTGCAAACGTCGCGCTGAGGCGGCTCCAGGGCCGGCACCCCGGTGCGACCTTGAGTTCCATGGTGGGCCCTGACGCCACCGGCGAAAGCGTTGGCGTTCCGGTGAATTGACGGGCAACGGCGAAGAGATTCAGTCCAGTCCCAAGTGAGGCCAGAGCCGGTCTACCCGTTCCCGGGTGTCCGTATCCATGACGATCTCTTCGGGCCAATCTCTCTGAAATCCCTCCTCGGGCCACTTCCGAGTGGCGTCGATCCCCATCTTGGAACCGAAGTCGGGCAGACGGGAGGCGTGGTCCAGGGAGTCGACGGGGCCCAGCGTGAACTGGATGTCACGCTCGGGATCGATGTGGTTGAGAGCCCTCAAGAGGACCTCCGGATAGTCGTTGAGGTCGACGTCCTCGTCCAGAACGATGATGCACTTGGAGAACATGAGCTGACCCAATCCCCAGATGGCGCTCATGACCTTGCGGGCGTGTCCCGGATACCGTTTTCGGATACGGACCAGGACCAGGTTGTGGAAAATGCCCTCGAAGGGCAGGTGCATGTCCAGGATCTCCGGGAGCTGCTTTCGTATCAGGGGCAGGAAGATCCGCTCCACGGCATATCCCATGTAGCAATCCTCCTGGGGAGGCTTGCCCACGATGATGGTCTGGTAGATGGGATCGCGGCGGTGCGTGACGCAGGTCACGTGAAAGACCGGGTACTCGTCGGCCAGGGAATAGTACCCGGTGTGGTCCCCGAAGGGTCCTTCGGTCCGGAGTTCGTCCAGGTTCACATACCCTTCCAGGACGATCTCGGCGTTGGCCGGAACTTCCAGATCGACGGTCTTGCAAGCCGTCATCTCCACCGGGGAACGCCGCAGGAACCCGGCGAACATCATCTCGTCCAGGTCGTCGGGCAAGGGCGCGATGGCGGAGAAGACGGTGGCCGGATCCGCCCCGATGGCGGCAGCCACTTCCATGCGCCTTCCGCTCGCCTCCGCGCCGCCAAGGCGGACGGCCTCCCGAAAATGCTGGGCGCCGTGCTTGTGAGTCTGCCAGTGCATGGCCGTGGTCCGTTCGTCGAAGACCTGCATGCGGTACATGCCGCAGTTGCGCTTTCCCGACTCGGGGTTCTTGCTGAAGACCAGGGGCATGGTGATGAAGCGGCCGCCGTCCCCGGGCCAGCACTTGAGAATGGGAAAGTCGAGCAGGGAGAAGCCTTCCGTCTTGACCACCTCCTGACAGACGCCCCGGCGCACCATCTTGGGAGTCAGGGACGCCAATTCGGTGAGCTTGGGAAGCAGCTTCAGCTTGTCCATCGCACCGGAGGGGGCCTTCAGGTCCAGAAGGTCCTCGATCCGATCCGCAATCCGATTGACGGAATCGACCCCCAGGGCCAGATTCATCCGGTTGTAGGAACCCAGGGCATTGATGAGCAGCGGATGTTTCGACCCTTTGGGCTTCTCGAAGAGCAACGCGGGCCCCATGCGCTTGGAGACCCGATCCGCGATCTCCGCGATCTCCAGCACCGGATCCACCGGCGTGTCGATGCGTCTGAGTTCTCCCTGCCGTTCCAGGACTTGGACGAATTCTCTCAGGTCCCGGTGCGGATACTTCATCTCAGCCCCACCTTTCGCAGGAGATCCTCCAGTTCCCGCCGGAACGCCTCCCGGTTCAGATCCCGGCTCCCATCGGGGCCGTCCACCCGAAACAGTTCCGCCTGCCGGATCACATCGGACGGCGAGGGCAAGCCTCTCAATTCGCTCAAGGCGAGGAACCGGCCATAGTTGTTGGCCCGCTCCAAGCCCCCCGAACTCACGAGGATGAAACCGGTGTCGGAACTCCCCAGCCGAACCTGGCAATCCCGCAGCCGGCAATAGTCGGAAATCTCTTCAAGTGTCATGGCTGTCAGCCGGTAATTCTCCAACGCGGTCCATTGCAGGTCAAATTGGAGCCGCCCCGAACGGAGCGGCGATATCCTTGTCGCCGAACCGGAACAACGGTTTCCGACCGCCGAAATCCCGTACCCACATCAGAAACCGGGCGACTACAAATCGTCCCTCCTCTCTTTTCTGCCGCACCCGGCCCGGCTAACCTGAGAGGCATGCCGAAACAACACGAGGCCTTGCTGGGCGCCCACATGTCGATTGCGGGAGGCATTCCCAAGTCCCTCGACCGGGCCATGGACGCCGGCTGCAACGTCCTTCAGATCTTCGTCAAGAACAACAACCAATGGCGGGGCCGAGCCTTGCACGACCCCGAAGTGCAAGAGTTCCGGCAACGCTGGGCCGAGTCCCCCATCCGCCAGGTGGTGGCCCACGACTCCTACCTGATCAATTTGGCGTCCCCCAAACCCGATCTCTGGGAACGCTCCATCGCCGCGTTCCTGGACGAGATGAAACGCTGCGAACGGCTGGGACTGAGTCACCTGGTCACCCACCCGGGAGCCCACGTGGGTGCCGGCGAGGCCTGGGGCATCGACCGGATCGCGGCGGCACTGGTTCGGATCCTGGAGCGAACGGCCTCCTACCAGGTCAAGATCGCGCTCGAGACCACTGCCGGCCAGGGAACCACCCTGGGCCACCGCTTTCAACATCTCCGGGACATCATGGCCGGGTGCGGGTCCCCGGAGCGGATCGTCGTCTGCATGGACACGTGTCACGTCTTCGCCGCCGGCTATGAGATCAGAACCGAGGAGGGTTACGCCGGCGTCATGGGCCAGTTCGACCAGGTCGTGGGCCTGGAAAAACTGGAAGTCCTGCATTTCAACGACAGCAAGCGATCCTTCGGAAGCCGCGTGGACCGGCACGAGCACATCGGAAAGGGGGAGATCGGGAAGGCGGCGTTCGGCTGGTTTCTGAACGACCCCCGCCTGGTCCAGGTCCCCAAGTTGCTGGAGACCCCGAAAGAAAACGAGGGGGAGGCCGACCGGAGAAACCTGAAGGTGCTGCGCTCGCTGTTGGACAAACCTGAGCCATGAACTCCTACAGCGCCCAGGAACGGGAAGAGATCCTCCTGGACTATTTCGGCTCCGCGTCCGAAGACGAGCCGCTCTGCCCCGACTGCGGTGAGGACCTGGAATTTCGATCGCAATACCCCTCAGGAGATTCTCCGTACCGGCTCCGGGTGGACTGTCCCGACTGCCGCGCCGGGTTCATTTGGGAGCAGGACCGGGACCGGGAAGACTGGACCTCGATTCAGCTCTCCTACTGCCTGGAACGGTACCGCCAAGGGGACACGCCCCGCTGCCCGGTGGATGATTCCTACATCGTCTGCACCGAGTTCACCGACGACACCGTGGAGTTTCGCTGCCCCTACTGCAACCGCAGCGGCCGGGCACGGACAGGCGTCAACCCACCGGCTCCCGAATCGCAGGATCTCAGGTAGCCAAGGGTTCTGCGGCTGGAAACCCGCCGCTCCCGGGTGCTACCATTTGCCCCGATTTTTCCGCTTATCGAAATCAGAATCGAGGGAGCAGACAGGCATGAAAAACTACGTGGTCGAGTTTATTGGGGCATTCTTCCTGGTGCTGGTCATCGGCTTGGCTTCCGGAGACCTGGCGCCGTTGGCCATTGGCGGCGCGCTGATGATCATGGTCTACATGGGAGGCCACGTTTCGGGGGCCCACTACAACCCGGCCGTCTCCATCGCCTGTCTGGTCCGAGGCGCCCTGGACGGCGCCACCACGGGAATCTACATCGTGAGTCAGATCCTGGGGGCGCTGGCAGGAGCCTGCACGGCCACTTTCCTGGCGGGCCAAGCGACCACGGTGGCCCCCGGCGACGGCGTGAGCGCCACGAACGCGCTCCTGGCCGAGTTTCTGCTGACCTTTGCCCTGGCCTCGGTGGTCCTCAACGTCGCCACCTCCAAGGACCATCCCGACAACTCGTTCTATGGGCTGGCCATCGGATTCACCATCTTCGTCGGGGCCGTTTCAGTGGGCCCCATCTCGGGAGGGGCCTTCAACCCGGCGGTGGCGCTGGGCCACAACATCGTCTCCGGCTCACTGGGAAACATCTGGATCTACCTGCTGGGACCCGTCGCCGGCGGCGTCGCGGCCTCACTCGTGTTTCGAATCACCAACCCGGACGAGTTTGCGTAGCCGGTTCCGCAAAGACGGTCGATACAGCGAGAAACCGGCAACTACGGTAATCCGTCCTTGATCGGAGCGTGTTTCGCATTGATGGCTCGATTCCAATATTGAGTAAATTTAGGCAATACCGTATCAGGAGTGCATGGCCACCTATGAACGGGCCCACGTCTCGAAGCTCTTTGACTGCCTCGCGGAAATTGCCCACCGGCTGATCATCATCACCGGACCCCGCCAGACGGGCAAGACGACACTCGTCCGGAAAGCTCTGGCGCGGATTCGACGACCTCATCACTATCTGGCCGTCGACGAACCTGAAACGGCGACGCTCCCCTCCTTCCCGACGCTCGCCGAAGGCATGGCACTGCCCTCCACTCGGTTGTTCGTTCCACTCGGACACGAGAGAGATCTACAGTGGCTTGACCGCCATTGGGAACGAGCCCGGATAGAAGCCAGCCATTCGGAACGGGGCTTCGTCCTGGTATTGGACGAGATCCAGAAAATCCCCAACTGGTCCGAAGCCGTTAAGGGATTGTGGGACGCCGACCGGCGTCATGGCCGTCAACTCCACGTGGTCCTGTTGGGCTCGGCCCCGCTTCGCATGCAGCAAGGTTTGACCGAGAGCCTGGCCGGCCGGTTCGAGACTATCCGTCTCACACACTGGTCGTTTGCAGAGATGGCGGCAACGTTCGACTTCGACTTTCGGAGCTACGTCTATTTCGGCGGCTACCCCGGCGGCGCCCCGTACATCCACGAGCCGGACCGTTGGCGCGCTTCCATCTTGACCGCGCTCGGAGGTATCGGTGACGATGTTCGGTTCCCTTGTTATCGGAACGGATTGATCACGCGCAGGCCCGCGTAGTTCTGCTGGTCGCTCAGATCCTCAGAGTACACCGCGTCGCACCCGCTTGTTCGCGCGGCAGCGAGAATCGCTCCGTCCCAGTACGACAGCCGGAAGCGCTGACTCAGCGCCACGCCAACCCGAAATACCGCGAGGGTCATGTCCTGCACCGGGAACTCGCGAATGGATTCGATGAACCTCAGCGCCTGCGAAGAGGTCAGCGGTTCTGTACGACTGGATCTCGTGACCTGCGAATAGAACTCCTGGAGCACCTGCACCGACACTACCAAGCCCCCCTCTCGCAACAGTTCCTGCGCCCGGCGACGCTTCTCGGCCTCCCTGGGAGACGGGCTGACCGCGTATATCAAGACGTTGGTGTCAACGAATCGCATCGCGGTCGTATAGGGCTTCTCGGGGGATATTGTCGGCCGCCTTGAATCCACTACGGGTAGCGCAGATGTCCTCGAACACCTCTTTCAATAGCCGGCGGCGGCGGTCGCGCTCGGTCTCCACCTCCAGTTCCTGATCGCCGGTCCACTCGACGGGGTCTCGAACCAGACGTTCGAGAAAGCGACGCACCAGAGCAGACACGGAGGTGTCCAATTCCGCCGCCCGGATGCGAGAACGTCGATACGTGCTGTCGTCAATGGATACCGTGATGTTCCTCATCGACACAATCTCACAGTTTCAGTGTATCACAGGATCTACGTGTGAAGAGGATTCACCCGTTGCCTCTCAGCAGCGTTCTCAGGCTTGATCGGCGCTGTTGCGTCTGTCGGTGCATCGAATTCGTCCAGCAGCACGGCCGCCGATTCATGGATGTCGAGCTTGCCGGTGACGACAGCGGCAATCAGGTGCGTCCGGTATTCGCGGAGGAGGTCATTCTCTCTTGCGATCCTCATCAGCCCGCATTTCTCAGAAGCTCCCCCGCCTGCCGGTAGCCGGCGAAATCCCGGTAGAAAAAGTATGGGCGGCGGTTTCCCAACCGCCGGACTCCGGTAACACATGGAGAAATGGGCGATTGGAAATCGCCTCCTTTCAGAGAAGTGTGCAGAAGGGGACGGTCACTTTGTTGCTTGTTGTTCGGATCAAGCGGATCGCGATCCATGCCGGATCGGCGATACGCCACCCGACGTGGGCATCCTGAACTGTTTCGCACCGCAGTTCCATGGTCACGCGTGCACTCGCTCGAACCGGAACATGTTGCGGCATACCGCCACCACCGCTTGCGTGTCACCGTGTGCCAGCAGGCTCACCAGGGACGCGCCGCCAAGCGATTGGATCGGCCTGCGCACGACGGCGGGGATTCGGTCGCGTTTGAGATAGTGCGCGAGGACGTCGGTGGCGGCAGCCAAGTCCGAGACTGCTCCAGCACGCTTGGGGGGCACGCCCTGTCGCAGCCACTTGCCGACTGCTTGGCGGCTCACACCGAAGAGACGGGCCGCTTCGGCTTGGCTCAGGTCCCATACTTCAAGGGTTCGCGCCAAGGACCCGCCCGCGCGCCGGCGATCAAGGCTGGATGAGGAGGCTGTGGCAGTGGTGGCGGAGCTGGTCGAAGTCATCGGTTCGGGGCCATCTGAGTGGTGAAAGGAAACTGGAGAAACCCACATCTGCCGTTGCCGGGAGCCAACCATTTTTCTCAGCGGTAGATTGAAGCCGGTGGAACGGATATTGTCGTTTTGTCGCTTGAACGAAGTTGCCTCGTCGAGTCGGAGACGTCTTGATGAACAATATGGAACGGGAGCGCGTCGACGGTGAACTTCTTGCGCAGTTGACAAGTGCTCTGGAGGAGCGCGAGGAGATCCTGGAAGCCTACCTCTTCGGATCGCATGCCTGTGGCCAAGCACGCCCGCATAGCGACATCGACGTCGCCGTCTACATCGATGAGGAGAGAGCCGGCGACGGGGCGTGGGGCTATCAGGCGCAACTCGCGACAGACCTCATGATCGCGTTGGGTACGAACGACGTCGATGTCGTCGTTCTCAACAAGGCATCCATTCTCCTGTACCACCGGGTTCTGCGCGACGGCGTTCGATTGATGTCCCGGGACCTCGGGGCGACAACCACGCGTGCAGGTCAGGCCCTGTCCCGCTACTTCGACTTCCTTCCCCAACTGGACAAGATGGACCGCGCACGACGGCACGCCGCCGGCTCCGCCATAGAGGATCAGCATTGACTCCAGGCCGTCCCGACCGCCGTGTCGTCCAGAGACGGCTCATCGCGCTGCGTCGAGCGGTCTCAGTCTTACGCCGGCACGCCGGATGTACGCCGCAGGAACTCAGCGCCGATATCGACCGCCGGTGGGCCATTGAACACGGGCTTCAGGTTTCGGCCCAAGCCGCTCTCGACGTAGCGACTCATCTCGGTTCAGCGTTGGGGTATGATCCAGGGACGTATGGATCGTCAATCGACTGTCTGGTCGAGGCCGATATCCTGCCGCGGAGCTTCGGGGAACGGTTCCGGCGGATTGCCGGTTTTCGGAACGTGCTCGTCCATGGATACCTGGACGTCGACCTCGACCTGGTCGCCGAGATACTCTCCGAACGACTCGACGACTTCGAAGATTTCGTGCGCCACGTCGAGCGGTGGCTCGACGAGTCCCCGGCCACTTGATTCGGTCCGGCATCGGACCAGGATAACCACTGGAAACGCCAGTGAAGAGAACCAGACCGGCGCCGAAGGGAACCAGGGGCAGTCAGCGGGTTCCGGACGGCCCGCGGCCGAAACATTTCGTCCTGAAGGAGGAGGCCAATGAACTGGAAACTGATCATCATCGGCGGGCTGGCCTTTTGGCTCGTAACGAACATCCTGGGGTTGGGAGTCACCGGTCCCATCATCCACGAAGCGATCCTCGACCCGATGTACAAAGCCACCGAGTCGCTGTGGATCGAGCCCTTGCGCCAGGACCCACCCGACATGGCGGCCGTCATGCCGCGGTGGATCCTGGTGTCGCTGATCAGCAGCCTGGTCGTGGCCGGGCTCTACAGTTGCCTGCGCAAGGCGTTCGACGGTCCCGGATGGAAATGCGGGATGACCTGGGGGCTCTATCTGGGCATCTTCTCTTTCGTGACTCTGTTGAGTTACTCCGGGGTGATCGCCCTGCCCATGACGATCGTGCTCTGGTGGGGCGTCGATGGGCTGATTCTTTTCGTTTTGGGAGGAGCCGCCATGGGCTGGGCCGGAGAGAGGTTCGCGGGCTAGTCGGGTACGCCTCCACACCAAACTCTCCAAGGCGATCCGTCGCGCCGCTGATCGCAGATTGGGGCAAGAAAGCACGAGATTTACACAATAGTAGACTTCATTTACATTCCGAGGGCATTCGTATTTGATATATAAGCGCCGGTACATTTCGCTATGACATCCACCTTTTTGCACGCCGACTTCCTCCTTGCATTCGGCTTCATCTTCTTCCTGCTTCTAATCGTGCTGGTGTTGTGGATCGGGTTCCGGCGGCGACTCTCGGAAATCCAATCGGATCAGGAACAACAACGGGAACAGTTGGACGTCCTGGAGAACAAGATGGCACGGATAGAGGGCGCACTGTTCTATGGGCCGTCAGCGACGTGGACTATGGAGCACCGAGGGCAAGCTCCCGACCGGGCCACGACCCGTCCGAGCGATCCTCAGATCAGGAAGGATTTGTAATCAATCTGAGGAGTTGGTGGAGCTGATGGGATTCGAACCCACGACCCCCTGAATGCCATTCAGGTACTCTTCCAACTGAGCTACAGCCCCACGCTGAAGAGTTTGGAGGAGGAACTTTAGCACGTTTGCCGCCTGGACATAAAGCGGCGGCGAGGAGCGGCGGCTTCCAGCCGCCGAACTCCCGAGTGGCAATCCGTCCCGGCAGGTGAGAGACCACAAGTCTCCATACACATCCTTGCACTCAGGGATAGAGGCGTCTCACCGTCCAACCCTGGCCGGTCTTCTCGTAGAGCAGCCGATCATTGAGACGGAAGGACCGTCCGGTCCAGAATTCGATGCGATGGGGGATCACCCGGAAGCCGGACCAGTACTCGGGACGCGGAACGTCCGAGCCCGGGTACTTGGCTTCACAGGCAACGACCTCGGAAATCAGCCGGGCTCGGTCGGCCAGGGGACGAGACTGCCTCGAAGCCCACGCTCCCAACTGGCTGATCCGGGAACGGGTCACCCAATAGAGATCCGCCTCCACCGGGCTCACTTCCTGAACCGGACCCTCCACCACCGCCTGCTCCCAATAGGGGTCCCAATAGAAACAGAGGGCCGCCCAGGAATTGGCGGCCAGTTGCTCCCCCTTGCGGCTCTCCCGGTTCGTGTAGAAGACGAAGCCATCCCGCCCGAAATCCTTGAGCAGTACGGTCCGGGCCGAGGGCCGTCCCCGATCGTCCGCCGTGGCCAGCGTCATGGCCGTAGGTTGGCGAATCAACCCCTCTTCCCGCCCCCGGCGAAGCCTGCGGCCGAACTCCTCCAGCGCCTCCTGGTACAGATCCCGGTTCACGTTCCGCTCCCTTTGACCTGCACGATAGTGCCCGCCATCGGTGGATTCAAGAAACTATGGAGAGGGGAACCGGTCAGAATCGAAGCAGCGGGGAGGTACCGGGGAAAATCCAAGTTACTAGTTGCATCCCAGGCTCAATTCGTAATGGCGTCCCCCGGCACGTCCCGCTACTTCTTGGTTGCTCCGTTGTCTAGCAAGTCCCGTGCCGAAGTTCTGCTGAAGCCTCGTAAACCGTTTAATTTCAACTACTAAGACAATTCCAGCACAGAGCCTCCGGCAGAGGTCTCGGAACGAAAATCCAATATTCTGGTTCGAAGAGGATCCGCTATTTTCCTAAACCACTAATAAAAAAGGATTTACAGCATACGATAATCTGAATCTCAGGGAGGCCTCACCAGGTCGCGGCAGGTATCGTCGCGCCGCATCCGCAAAGTGTAGGATGATTCACGGCATGTATCTCGGCGTGGATTGCGGCACCCAGAGCCTCAAGGTCATCGTCTGGGACCCCGGCTCCGAATCGCTGATCTCGAGCTCCCAGGGCTACGGCCTGATTTCCGGACTCCCTCCCGGACACAAGGAGCAGCATCCTCAGACCTGGATCGAAGCCCTGGACGCATGCATGGAACGGCTTGCCGGACAGGGCGCCGACCTGTCACGGGTACGAGCCATCGGCGTCTCCGGGCAGCAACACGGTCTCGTGCTCCTGGACCGGTCGGACCGGGTCCTGAGACCGGCCAAGCTCTGGAACGACACCAGCACCGGCGCCCAGTGCCGGCGGATTCTGGACGCGGCCGGCGGGCTGGACGCCTACAGGGAGGAGATCGGCAACAGTCTTCCCCCCGGATTCACCGCCTCGAAGATCCTGTGGGTGAAGGAGAACGAACCCGACACCTATCGGCGGGCCGTCACCTTCCTCCTGCCCCACGACTACCTGAACCTGCACCTGACCGGCGAGAAGACGGCCGAAGCGGGCGACGCCTCCGGGACGGGATACTTCCAGGTGGCCGGGAGAGCCTGGTCGGAGCGCGCTCTGAAATGGCTCGATCCCGCGCGCGACCTGGCAGCCTGCCTGCCTCGGCTCATCGGCGCCCGGGAACCGGCTGGAACGCTGCGATCGAGTCTCGCTGGGAAATGGGGACTCCCGGCCGGGGTCCGGGTCAGCTCGGGTGGCGGCGACAACATGATGGGCGCCATCGGCTCCGGGAACGTCTCGGGCGGCAAGGTCACCGTCAGCCTGGGAACCTCAGGAACCTTGTACGGCTACAGCTCCACGCCCGTGCTGGACCCGCAGGGCGAGATCGCGGGCTTCTGCGACAGCACGGGAGGCTGGCTTCCGCTGGCCTGCACCATGAATGTGACGGTGGCCACCGAGATGGTCCGGACCGGGTTCTCCCTGGCGTCACTGGAAGAATTCAACCGCCGGATCGAGGCGGTCCCTCCCGGCTCCGACGGGTTGATTCTGTTGCCCTACCTGGAGGGGGAGCGAATGCCCGACGTCCCGGAGGGGACAGGTGTGCTGCTGGGTCTGCGGCCCCGAACCGCCCTTCCCGGCCATCTGGCCAGGGCCAGCATGGAGGGCGTCACCCTGGGTCTCCGCTACGGGCTGGACCGCCTCCGGGAACTGGGCGCCCGGCCCGACGAGATCCGGCTCATCGGCGGAGGTTCCAGGAGCCGCGTCTGGCGGCAGATCGCGGCCGACGTCTTCGGATGCCCCGTGGTCTCCCTGAGCCAGGAGGAAGGACCGGCCTTCGGCGCCGCCCTGCAGGCCGCCTGGTGCCGCGAAGAGGAGAGTCTCGAAACCTGGGTGGAACGATTCGTCCGGCTGGATGGATCCAGCCGCCGGTTGCCGTCCCGGTCCGGACAGGAACTCTATGAGCGAGTCTATTCCGTGTACCGGGAACTGAGCGACACGCTCATCGCCAGCCCCGTCTTTGCCGGCCATCGGCAACTGATCAACAGAAAGGACTGATCCATGAACGCCGATTATCGACCGACCCCGGAGGACAAGTTCAGCTTCGGACTTTGGACGGTGGGCAATCCGGGCCGCGACCCCTTCGGCGGACCGACCCGGTCCTCCATCCCTCCGGCGCGCCTGGTGCAGTTGCTCGGAGAAGAGGGGGCTTACGGGGTCAACTTCCACGACAACGACCTGATCCCCATCGACGCCACGCCACGGGAGAGAGCCCGGATCCTGCGCGACTTCAAGCAGGCCATGTCCGATTACAACGTCTGCGTTCCCATGGCCACCACCAACCTTTTCAGCGAGCCGGTCTTCAAGGACGGAGCCTTCACGTCGCACGACGCCGACGTGCGCGCCTATGCGTTGCAGAAGACCATGCGGGCCATCGACCTGGGGGCGGAGCTGGGCGCCCGGGTCTACGTCTTCTGGGGAGGACGCGAGGGGGCCGAGGTGGACGCGGCCAAGGACGCCTCGGAGGCCATCAAACGCATGCGCGAGTGCCTCAACTTCCTCATCGGCTACGTCAAGGACAATGGCTACGACCTGAAATTCGCCCTGGAGGCCAAGCCCAACGAACCGCGGGGCGACATCTACTTCGCCACCACGGGAGCCATGCTGGCGTTTACCTACACCCTGGACGATCCGGACATGGTGGGCGTCAATCCGGAGTTGGCCCACGAGCACATGGCCGGATTGAACTTCTACCACGCGGTGGCCCAGGCCTGGGAGGCCGGAAAGTTGTTCCACATCGACCTCAACGATCAGAAGCCGAACCGCTTCGACCAGGATCTCCGGTTCGGGTCGGAAGGACTGAAGGCGGCCTTCTTCCTGGTCAAGTTCCTGGAGGAGGTGGGGTATTCCGGCCCGCGCCACTTCGACGCCCACGCCTACCGGACGGAGGACGAGGAAGGCGTCCGGGACTTCGCCGCCGGATGCATGCGCACCTACCTGATCCTCAAGGAGAAGGCGCGCCGCTTCGCCGAAGACCCGGAGATTCAGGAGATCCTGGCGGAACTGCGGGGAAGGGGCTCGCTGGTCCCGGCCGCCGAATTACGGACCTACACGCCGGAGGCTGCCCGGAACATCCTGGAGGCTCCGCTGGACCGCCACCGCCTGGCGCAGCGCAAACTGCGGCACGAACGCCTGGACCAGTTGACGGTGGACCTGCTGCTGGGAGTCCGTTGAGGCAGGCTGTGCAAGGAAAGAGATAAGTTCCCCCACCGCGCCGGGCCGGCGGACTCCCGGTAGAAGGAGGATGGGAGGGAGGGAGGCGGTTTCCTAACCGCCGATTCTCCCGTGGGAACGGCGATTTCCTAACCGCCGATTCTTAGGCATCCCCGAACAAGGCGGAACCGGGCGATTGGAAATCGCCCGTCCTGTTTCTCACTTGAAGCGGAAGGAATAGAGGTCCGCGTCCTTCATCACGAAACGGAGCCGCACCGGGTGTCCGGCGATCCGGCGCAAGGGACGGTCCGACGTGCCCTTGGAATGGGTCCGCACCCACCTCACCTTCTCCTCGATCTCGTCGCCCCAGATCAGGGGAGACTCCTCCAGGGCGAAACCGGCCAGCGGGTTCCCCGCCAGGTCCTGAATCTCCAGTCGGATGCTTCCCACGGCCGAGGTGGCGTAGTTCAGATACAGGTTTTCTCCCTTGAACAGGATGGGCTTCGTCACCAGCTCGCCGCCGTCGTAGCCGGCGTGGACCGAGACGAACCCGTCGGTCCGGAGAACCATCCGTTCCAAGTGGCAACTGGGCATGTTGTAGTTGCGGACCACGTAGACGGAAATCTCATCGGAAGCGGTCGGATGGATTCCGACCGCCACCAGGTTGTTCCGGTGCGTCCAGTTGCGCGGATCCCGGCCGGGCCGGACGAAGGCTTCCATGAAGCGCCGGTCCCAGTGGAGTCCGTCCCGGCTGGTCAGAAAGACCGCTTCGGAGGCGCCGGGAAAGGGGGTCGAGGCAAACCGTTTCCGCCAGGGCTGAAACCGCTTGGGAAACGCCATGTAGATGTGAGGCGCCCGGTAGTAGGGAGTCGTTCCATTGGTGTAGAGGTGTTCGGTGGCGGCCTCGCCGAAATCGACCCACTTCGGCATGCTCCAGTTGACGAAGTCGTCCGAAGTGGCGAACTTGAAGCTGCGGTTCCCGTAGTTGAACGGCGGCCCCGCCGTGTGGTCGAAGGGGAACGAGTGGGGGCTGATCCCACGGTCCGAATCGCGGAAGAAGATGCTGTAGCGTTTCCGGTAGGAGTCCCAGAAGGCCACGTTGAGGGCGTCGAAGGCGTTCCGGTGAAGCCCCTTCCGGATCAGGGACTTTTGGCCCTGCATTTCGGTCCACCGAAACCCGTCGGGGGAAACCAGGGCGACCAGCGGATAGCTGCTTCCCCCCAACGCCTTGTAGCGCTGGGAGTCGGGAGCTGCCGGATTGCCGTCCTTGAAGACATACATGCAGTCGGTGACCGACTGGTCCGGATTGTCCATCCAGACGATGGAGTTGTCCTTGGATCCCTGGAACTCCCACAGCCCCAACGAGGGACGCTCCCAGACAATGCCGTCGCGGCTTTCCGCATAGGAAATGGTGAATGGGTGGTCCTCGACCTGCTTCTCACCCGGTTCCAGGAGACCCGTGTCCACGTACGCTTTGTTGTTGCTCCCGCGGAAGTACATGCGCAGCCGGTCGCCGTCCTTGATGATGTTGGTGTAGAAACTGGTGTTCCCCTCCCAGGGAGCGTCGTAGGAGAGGACCTTTCCCGCCGAGCGGGGCCGGTGGAGCTTCAGTTCCACTCCCGGCATCCGCTCGATCAGAAAGTCGTCCACGAAGAGTTCGAGCCGGGACCCGATGTCGATGGGCTTGGATTCTTCCGCTCCGCCCCCGGCGGCATTTCCCGTCCACAGACCCAGCCAGACCAGCAAACAGACCTTTTTGAACATGCTTGTGACTCTACCAGTCCGGGGGATGAGTCGCCATGCGACAGGCGATATCGAGTTCGTCGGAAGACTCCCCAACTGGTAGGATGGCCGCCGGGAGGACGACCATGAGCCAGCCGCGGGTTTCAGGCGCCCTGTTGCTCCAAGACCCTGCCTATGACTATCCGGTGGTGGAGAGAGGCGAGGGGATCTACGTTTACGACGGCGCGGGCAAGCGCTACATCGACGGCACCGCGGGAGCAGGAAACGTCATTCTCGGGCACGGACGGCGCCGCATCGCCCGGATCATGGCGGACCAGGCCGGGAAGCTGGCATTCGTCTTCACTGCCCATTTCGCCAACCCCGTGGCGGCCGAACTGGCTGGACGGCTGGCAAAAAAGGCGCCGGGCCGCTTGAACCACGCCTACTTCGTCTCGGGCGGCTCGGAAGGAGTCGAGACCGCGCTGAAACTGGCCCGGCTCTACCACCTCCGGCGGGGCCAAGGCCAGAAACACCAGGTCATCGCACGTTGGACCAGTTATCACGGCGCCACCCTGGGAGCCCTGTCGACCACGGGTTCCGGAGTCCGCCAGGCCTACAGTCCCTGGCTTCCCGGCTTCGACCACATTGACCCCTGCCTGCCTCGAGCCTGCGTCTTCGACGGATGCGGGGAGACCTGCACCCTCGCCTGCGTCCAGGAGTTGGAGCGGGCCATCGTCCGGGCCGGACCGGAGAACGTGGCCGCCTTCGTGGCCGATCCCATCGTCCTGGCCGCCGGGTCCGTGAGTCTTCCGCCAGCCGACTATTTCCCCCGGGTCCGGGAGATCTGCGACCGCCACGACGTGCTCTGGATCGCCGACGAAGTGGTGACCGGCTTCGGCCGGACGGGGCGATTCTTCGGCGTCCAGCACTGGGACGCGGTTCCGGACATCATGGCCTTCGGCAAAGGGGTCAGCAGCGGCTACCTGCCCATGGGCGGGGCGCTGTTCACCGACGAGATCCGGCAGGTGCTGGAAGACAAGAAAGATCCCCTCCCCCACGTCTTCACCTACGTGAACAATCCTCTCGCCGCCCGGGTCGGTCTCACCGTCCTGGACCTGATGGAAGAGGAGAACATCGTGGAGAGGTCGGCCTCCATGGGGGAATACCTGCTGGAACGAATCCGGACCTTGCGGCATCATCCCATCGTGGGCGACATACGGGGCCGGGGATTGCTGGTGGGTTTCGAGCTGGTGCGCAGCCGGAAGCCCTACACCTACTTTCCCGCCTCGCTGAAGGTCCACGAGCGATTGCACCGGCTGCTCATCCGGCAGGGACTCTCCGTCGCCGCGGCGGGTGGTCCCGGTGACGGGAGCCCGGGAGACGGCATTCGCATCTTCCCTCCCCTGGTCATCACGCGAGAGCAGATCGACGAGATTGTCGCGATGCTGGACGAGGGACTCCGGGTGATTCAGCGTCAGATCGAGAGGGAGTGAGACATGCGGGAACGGGATTTCTATCGGGAACGGCGTGAAACCAAGAGAGCCCGGTTCACCTGCCCCTACTGCCGCCAGTCGGGCGACTACCAGGTCCGCTGGCTGGTGCGGGAGAAGAAGGGCCGCCTGCCCTATCGCGCCAACCCGGATGACCGCCGCCGCTTCGCCAAGATCCGCTCCTACATGGTCCGCGAGGACGAGTACCTCTTCTGCCCCAAACCCAGGTGCCGCCGGCGCTTCGAGATCCCCAGCCAACAATCGGTCGTGTTGTTGTAGGAGTGGAGCGGCGACTTTCTTGTCGCCAATAGGGGGGGTTAGGGGGACGGCAGTCCCCCCTCTACACTTCTCCCCTACCGACTTGCACAACAACAATGAAGACGGGCGGTAGGAAAACCGCCCCTCCAAAGGGCGACAGGAAAGTCGCCCCTCCTGTTGCGCCTCCAATTCGGAACGAATACGATCTGCACTGCTTTTCTTCCGAACGGATACGGAGACCATCGACATGCAGTTGCACTTCGCCGATCATGTGGTCCTGGTGGCCTATCTGGGAGCCATGATGTTTCTGGGTTGGCGCCTCTCCCGGGGCCAGAAGACCGGCGAGGAATACTTCCTGGGCGGACGGCGGCTTCCCTGGTTCGCCGTGGGCATCAGCATCATCGCTTCCCTGCTCTCCAGCATCAGCTTCCTGGCCTATCCCGGCGTCGTCTGGCGTTTCGGTTTCGGAAACCTGATGAGCACCTTCCTCGGGTTTCCCCTCCACGTGTTGTTCATCCTGCTGCTGACCATCCCCTTCTTCGTCCGGTTCCGCTTCACCACCGCCTACGAATACCTGGAGCACCGTTACGGCCTGTCGGCGAGGCTCCTGGGCGCTTCCATGTTCCTGATGTTCGTATCGGTGCTGATGATGGTGATCGTCCTGGTCTCGTCCCGGGCCCTGGCCGTGGCCACCGGAATTCCCCTGATTGTCATCATCTTCACCGTGGGCGTCGTGGCCACGATCTACACCATGATGGGCGGGATCCGGGCCGTGGTCTGGACCGACGTGATCCAGGTGGCGCTGCTCCTGGGCGGCGGCTTCTTCACCATCGGCTACGTGGCCTGGGCCACCGGCACCAACCTCTTCGACTGGATGGAGGTGGTCAACGCCCGGGACAACGAGAGCTTCACCTTCTTCTCCCCCGATCCCACCCTGCCCGCGACGGTGGTCACCTTCACCTTGACCGACGCGCTCTGGATCGTCGTCGCCCACTGCGCCAACCAGATGACCATGCAGCGCTACTTCAGCACGGTGAACGTCGAGGCCAGCAAGCGGAGTTTCGTCACCGGGGCGGTCACCGGCGTGATCATCATCCTGGTCCTCACCATCGTGGGCGCCAGCCTGGTCTACTACTTCACCCAGGGACCCGAGCCCCTTCCCGGTCACATCGACCTGGCCAGCGGCAAGGACCGCGACAGCATCTTCCCCTTCTTCGTGGCCTCCCGAGTCCCGGCCGGCCTGGCCGGCCTCATCTTCGCCGCATTGCTGGCGGCGGCCATGTCCACCATCGATTCGGGGGTGAACTCCTTCGCCACGGTGGCCACCGTGGACTTCGGACGCCTTCGAAAGAAGAAGAAACCCGTCGACGAGGTCCGCCAGGCCCGCATCATCACACTGGTGGTTGGATTGGCGGTGACCATGGGGGCCCTGTTCCTGGACAACCTCACCGGCTCGGACGACATACTCACCATCCTGCCCAAGACCTTCAACGCCCTGGTCGGTCCCATGGGCGGGCTGTTCCTGGCCGGGATGTTTCTCCCCCGCGCCGGCCTCCGAACCGTCTGGCCCGCGGCCATCATCGGCTTCACGACATCCCTGGTTGTCGCGTATTCCCAACCCCTGCTCCAGTCTCTCGACCCGTCGACCCAGCAGACCCTGGTGGCGGTGCTGGGAGACAGTTTCGGTCCGCGGCTCATCGAGAAGGGGATGGGATTCACCTGGATCATGCCCACCTCCTTTGTCGCCAGCTTCGGCACGGCCTGGATTCTGAGCCTGATCTTTCCCAACCGGAACCAGGACCGCCTGGCCGGACTGACCTGGAAGACCCGGCACGAGAAGACCTGGCTGACTTCGTAGAGACGGGTGAATTCTCAGCATTGAACTAGGGACCCATGGAATACAGACGTCTTGGAAGAACCGATCTCCAGGTAAGCGCCATCGGCTTTGGCGGCGCCACCTTCGGCCGCGAAATCGACCAGCCCACCGCCTGGATGCTGCTGGACCGGGCGTTGGAACGGGGGATCACCCTCATCGACACCGCCGAGTCCTACAGCAAGAGGGAGTCGGAGCGGATGATCGGCGAGTGGCTGCAGGCGCGAGGCACCCGGCAGCAGATCGTCCTGGCAACCAAGTGCGGTTTCACCGGACCGCTGGACGGGCCCAAGGTGACGCAGAAGATCGAGCAGAGCCTCCGGACGCTGCAGACCGACGTCATCGACCTGTTCCAACTCCACCACTGGCCCCTGGAGGGAGATCCGGTGGACGAGATCCTGGAGGCCTTCTCCGGAGCCGTGGAGCAGGGCAAGGTGCGCTACCTGGGCCTCAGCAACTCGGCCGCGTGGCAGTTGTGCAAGGCGCTCTGGACCCAGGACAAGAACGGCTGGGCCCGATTCGACTCCATCCAGCCCCAGTACAACCTTTCGGACCGGTCCATGGAGGCGGAGATGGCGCCCCTCTGCCGGGACCAGGGATTGGGCATTCTCTCCTACAGTCCCCTGGGAGGCGGTTTTTTGGCCGGCAAGTATTCGCCCTCGGGACCGCTGCCGCCGGGAACCCGTTTTGATCTGGCCAGGGACTGGCAGGACGACTACTTCCACCCGCGGGCCTTTTCGCTGGTGGAACGCATGAGGGCGGTGTCGCAGGAAACGGGGCGGTCCATGGTGGATCTGGCCCTGGCCTGGGCGCTGTTCCAACCTCAGATCACGTCGGTCCTGATCGGCGGCAGGCGGCCCGGCCACATCGACCAGGCGTTCGGCACTCTCGCCGCGGGCCTGAGCCCGGAGTTGCGGGACCGGTTGGACCGGGTCTCCGACCCCACCACCTTCGGCTGACGTCCCCGGACCAGGAGCGTTCCCCTTTCGTGCGTGTCGCCTTCTACTACCATCAGGACCGGCCGCTTCCTCCCGATCATGAAGGGAGCAATCCCTACGGCGCCCTGCTCACCGAGGCCCTGGAGCGCCACGGCGCTCAGGTGGAGTACACCCGGGACTACAGCGCCGGATACCTGCGCGGGAACAGCGGCCGGATCCAGGTGCTTCATTTCCATTGGCCCCACCATGACTATTTCCACCCGGACTACCGGATCATGCAGGAACGGATGCGGGAGATGGCGGCGTCACTGGAGCTGGCCCGCGAACTGGGCTACAAGATCGTCTGGACCGCCCACAACATCTATCCCCACAACCGGCTTCATCGATCCATCGACCACGAGTTCCGGCTCGAGATCTGCCGACTGGCCGACGCCGTCATCGCCCACTGCCCGGTCAACGCCCACGGGGTGAAGGAGCGCTTCGGACGGACTCGCCGGGTCTTCATCATTCCCCACGGGCATTTCATCGACGTCTACCGGACGGACTTCACACGCGAAGAAGCCCGGAGAGAGTTGGAGGTCCCGCAACACGCCTTCGCCTACGGATTCATCGGCGGCATCCTGCCTTACAAGGGGATCGAGGAGTTGATCTCCGCGTTCGAGCGGCTCTCGACAGAGGACTCCTGGCTGCTGCTGGCCGGCGGTGGTCCCGGCGACTTTCCGGAGCGGATCCGCCGCCGCGTCGCGGGGCGTCCCCGGATCGTCTCCAAGATCGTCGACGGCGACATGCAGGCCACGAACCGGGACCTCCTCCTGTTTCTGGAAGCCAGCGACGTGGCGGTGCTCCCCTTCCGGGCCACCATGACCTCGGGAAGCGTCATTTTGGCCCTTTCCCGGGCCCGCCCCGTCATCGCTCCGGCGCTGGGCTGCCTCCCGACGGTCGTTTCGCCCGGAGCCGGACGGCTCTATGATCCGGGACAGGAGGAGCCGTTGCTGCGAGCCATGGAAGAGGTTCGTGCCTGGGACCAGGACGCCGCCTCGGAGGCCGCCCTGGAGTGCGTCCGGCGCTTCGACTGGGACCGGATCGCCGAACAGACCCTGGAGGCGTATCGAACGTGACCCTGTTGACGCCGAAATGGAGCCGGGACCTTCGGGCTCGGGCGGCTCACCCCAAACTGGCCGCCGCCCGGGAAGCCCTCGACGCTCAACTGGAGGGCTATCAGAGTTCCCTGCCTCCGGTGCCGGATCAACAGGCGGGCTACTACCACGACTTCTTCTGCGCCGAGCACGCCACCCAGCTTCTGTTCGACCCCGGCAGCCCCCGGCGCCACGTCTGCCCCGTGGACGGCGCCGTCTTCAGCGGCGAGCCCTACGACAGCGCCTGGCTCTGGTCGGTGAACGACAGGCTCAGCGACGCGGCCCTCAAGTTCGCCTTCCGGTCGCACCTGGAATCGGGGACGAGCCGGGCCGGTTCCGACGCCGCCGAGGCGGCCCGAATCCTGGAGACCTACGCCCGCCGTTACCTGCGCCTGAAACCGGCGCCGACGGTCTACGAAGAGGAGCCGGGGATCGCCACCTGGCAGAACCTGGACGAATCGGTCTGGATCGCCCGCCTCTGCTGGGCGTACGCCCTGCTTGCGGAGACGCTCTCCGACGAGACCCGGGAGTTGGTGACGCGGCGGCTCTTCCGGCCGGCGGCCACCCACATCCGGCGGGTCCGGTGCCGGGAGATCCACAACGTCAGCAATTGGAACAACGCCGCTCTGGCGACGCTGGCCCGAGTCCTGGAGGACGACCGGCTGCTGGAGGAGGCTCTGCGGGGGGATTTGGGGCTGGCGGCCCAGTTGGAGCAGGGGGTCACCGGAGAGGGACTCTGGTGGGAAGTCTCCCTGAGCTATCACTTCTACAGTCTGGACGCCATCGTCAGGACCCTGCGCATCCTCAAGGCCACGGGAGAATCCTTCGATGACGGCGGCGTGGTACGGCGCATGTTCCTGGCCCCCATTCAGGTCTCGCTTCCCGACCTGAAGCTGCCATCCGTCAACGACTGCTGGCACTTCATCGGCCTGGAAGAGAAAGTCGGCCATGGAATCCCCGACGCCGACGGCTTTTACGAAACCGCGTATTCGTGGTTCCGCGACCCGGGCTTTGCCTGGATACTGGAGCAGAACTACCGCTCCCGTCCCCGCACCTGCTTCGAAGCCTTGCTGGACGGAGTTCCAGTGATTCCCGGCGGGGATCCTCCCGACCGGGACAGCCGCCTGTTCCCGGAGGCGGGGCTCGCCCTCCTTCGCGGAGGCGGGTCCCGGCAGCGTCGGAACTACCTTCTTCTGAAAGCGGGCCGCCACGGGGGAGTCCACGGACACCGGGACCAGTTGCGGATCCAAATGTGCGGCTCCGGATCGCCGCTCATTCCCGATCTGGGGACGCCCGGGTACGGCATCGAGCTCAACCACACCTGGTACCAACAGACGGCCAGCCACGCCACGGTGCTGGTGGACGGCGAGTCGCAGCCTCCGACCCGAGGCCGGCTCGACCGGTTCTCGGAAGAGGACGGTTTCACACGGGTCGACGCTTCGGCCGCCTGGGAGGAAGGCGCCTACGCCGGCGTGCGGATGAGGCGCACCCTGCTCTGGCGGGACACCTATTTCGTCGACCTGTTTCAGGTCCTCTGCCCTGCAAAACGGGACCTCTACTGGGTCTGTCATGTCGATGGCGAACTGGTGCGCGGAGCGTCGGACTTGCAACCCACCGCGCCGCTGTCCGGCGGGGGCGGCCTCCGGCACGTCCGGCTGGACGGGGACACGCCGGAGTCCCCGGATTCCCGATTGCGCTGGCGTTATCCGGCCGGTTCGCTCGACCTGCACCTGGCCGGTCCCTTCGGGCGCCTGCTGGTGGGCGACGCTCCTTCCAACCCTGCCGGTCAGCGGCTCTCCACCGTCATCCGGCACCACAGGGCGGATCGTACGGTCTTCGCCTCCGTCTTCGCTCTCGGCGGGATGGATCACGACCCGGCGATCAGGGAGGTGTCCGGCAGTTGGCGGGACGAGGACGCCTGGAGACTGACCTTGTCTACTCCGGCCGGCCCGGAAGAATGGCGGGCCGCCGCCCATACCGGCCAAATCCAACTCATGAAAAAGGGGGATGGCACCCATGCATAAAAGACAGCCGGTACGATGGGGCATCATCGGCGCCGGAGACATCTCTCACCGGGTGATGGCGCCGGCCATGCGCGCCACCGAGTGCAGCGAGTTGGTGGCCGTGATGCGGACCACCCAGGCCGGGGCCGAGGAGTTCGCCCGCGAGCACGGGGCCCGGAGCGCCTATGACAACGTGGAGTCCCTGGTCCGCGACCCGGAGGTGGAGGCCGTTTACGTCTCGACGCCCGTCGATCGACACTGTCCCGACACACTGGCGGCGGCGGCCCACGGAAAACACGTCTTGTGCGAAAAGCCGCTGGCCCTGAGCGTGGCCGAGGGAGAGGCCATGCGGCAGGCCTGCCGGGCTGCCGGGGTCACCTTCATGACCTGCTACTACCAACGCTTCAGCGCCCGGCACAGCAAGATCAGGGAGATCATTCAGCGGGGCGGCATCGGCCGCGTCACCGCCGTCCGCTGGAACTTCTCGGGACGGTACCCCTCGGGCCGGGAAATCTGGCAACACGATCCGGCCCGGGCCGGGGGCGGTCCCTTCACCGACCTGGGCACCCACGGCGTCGACCTGATGCGCTTCCTGGTGGGAGAGATCGTGGCCGTCGCCGCGTTCGTGGACACCCTGGTGGAGAGCTACGCCGTCGAGGACACGGCCAGCGCTCTCCTCAAGTTCGCCAGCGGCGCGCAGGGCGTGGCCACGGCCCATTGGAGCACGGGAGACCCGGACGAGCACCGGAACTCGTACATCGAGATCCTGGGCACCGACGGCGTGATCCTCTCCTCCCCCCTGCACGACAAGTTCTCCCGGGGCCGGCTGGTGGTGGCCACCGAGGACGGCGAAACCTCCTACGACTTCGATCAGAGCACCCACGCCCTGGTGCTGGAGGAGTTCGCCGCCGCGCTCGCCGAAGGGCGAGAGCCGTCCATCACCATCGAAGACGGCATCCGCGCCCAGCAGACCGTGGAGGCGGTCTATGAATCGGGACGATCCGGCCGCGTCGTCGAGCTTCCGGTTCCGCCTGGGTGAAGAGAGATACTGAGTTGTTTTGCGGGACCTGGGACAAGTTGAATTCGGCTGCTGATTCGGCCATTCTTGGAGGCGGTCCTATCGTTTGCCCGCAGTCCATTAGGAGGAATCCCATGTCCCTTACCGTCGGAGACACCGCACCTGATTTTTCGGCCGATACCAGCCAGGGGCCCATCAACTTCCATGAGTGGATCGGCGACGGTTGGGCCATTCTCTTTTCCCATCCCAAGGACTTCACTCCGGTCTGCACCACCGAACTGGGCTACATGGCCAGCCTCAAACCCGAGTTCGACAGGCGCAACTGCAAGATCATCGGATTGAGCGTCGACCCTGCCGACAGTCACCGGGCCTGGGCGCAAGACATCCAGGACGCCACCGGACATGCCCCCAACTACCCCATCATCGCCGACACCGAGCTGGCCATCGCCAAGCTCTACGGCATGCTGGCGGCGGACGCCGGGGAGAGCTGCGAAGGGCGCACCCCCATGGACAACGCCACGGTCCGATCGGTGTTCGTCATCGGACCGGACAAGCAGATCAGGCTGACCATCACCTATCCCATGAGCACGGGCCGCAACTTCGACGAGGTGCTCCGGGTGTTGGACTCGGTGCAGTTGACCGCCAGCCACAAGGTGGCCACGCCGGTGAACTGGAATCACGGAGACAAGGTGATCATCCTGCCGGCGGTTTCGGACGAAGCCGCCCGGGAAAAGTACCCTCAGGGATGGGACTCCCCCAAGCCCTACATCCGTTTCGTCGATCAGCCGGGGGATTGACACCGGCCGCCTGCGCCATGGGCCGCTCCAGGACGACTGCCCGGCGCGGAATCGCGCACGGCCCGATTGCGGAAGGATTCCGCGAAGACCGGGACACTCACCAGTGGGGAACGAGTTCGGCTTCCCGGATATTTATGTTATCTTGACGTGGAATCAGGGATTCCGTACGCGAGTTCTTGCGGCGCCGGCACGACGGCATACGGTACACGAACACGATCATGGACGGACCCGAAGGCTTATTGGAAGCGTCGCAGACTCCTGAACAGTCCGACGAATCGCCCACTCCCGACACCTTCCTCGAGGAATCGGCCCCCCTCCGGATGTCCCGCGAAGCCATGCTCGAACTGGCTCGCCGGGCCGCGGAGCTGTTGCTGGAGCGCACCGGCCGGTTGCCGGACGAACATGCCTGGGACGGAGAGTTCCGGCAGGATCTGACGGACCAGTTGATGGAGGATCCACCCGAGTCGGGCCAGCCAGCGCTGCAGGTCATCGAAAGGGCCGCGCGGGACATCCTCCCGCTGGCGTTGCGCAACGACCATCCCCGTTCTTTTGGTTTCATCCCCTCCTCTCCGACTTGGCCCAGCATCGTGGCCGATTTCATGGCCGCCGGTTTCCACGTCAACCAGTGCACCTGGCTGACCTCCAGCGGCGCCAGCCAGCTCGAGTTGGTCGTCATCGAATGGTTCCGCCGCTGGGTCGGTTACCCGGAGACTGCGGGCGGTCTTCTGACGAGCGGAGGCTCGGCCGCCAGCCTCGACGCCTTCGTGGCGGCGCGCGAGGCCGCCGGGCATCCCGAACGGGCCACGGTCTACATGAGCGACCAGAGCCACAGCGCCCAGATCCGGGCGGCCAAGATCGTCGGCATCCGCCCGGAGCACGTCCGCAAGGTGGCCAGCGACAGCCGATTCCGGCTTGACATGGACGCGCTGATCCGTGCCGTGGCCGATGACCGCGCGGCCGGTCTCCATCCCATCGCGATCTGCTCCAACGCCGGTGCGGGCAGCACGGGCGCCATCGATCCGCTCCAGGCGATGTCGGATTACTGCGAATCGGAAGGCCTTTGGCATCACGTGGATGCCGCTTACGGCGGTTTCGGAATGGTGACCGAGAGGGGCAAGAGGTTGCTGCGCGGAATCGAGCGGGCCGACTCCATCGGCATGGACGCCCACAAATGGTTCTTTCAGTCGTACGAGGCCGGTTGCCTCCTGGTAAAGGACGTCAAGACGCTGAATCACGCCTTCCGGATCCCCCACGACATGCTGCAGGACACGATCTGGGGTGCGAATCACCCCAACTTCTCGGACCGCGGCCTGCAGTTGAGCCGTTCGGTCCGGGCCTTGAAAATCTGGGTTTCCGTTCAGACCTTCGGCATGGCCGCCTTTCGGCAAGCCGTGTCCAACGGGATGGAACTGGCCTCCCGGGCCCAGGAATACGTCGAAAGGAGCCCGATGCTGGAGGTCTTGAACCCGGCGTCCCTGGGAATCATCTGTTTCCGGGTCAACCCGGACGCCGACGAAATCGACGAATACTCGCTGGCAGAGATCAACCGCACGGTGGTGGCCCGCATCTTCTGGGACGACCGCGCGTTCATTTCTTCGACGCTGTTGCATGGGAGATTCTCTTTGAGGATGTGCATCCTCAACTCCAGCACGACGTGGGATGACGTTCGCGAGACATTGGAGGCTGCCGAGCGGTTCGGTTCGATGGCGGTGTCCGAATGGAAGGATGCGGGAGCAGGAATGGATTGGGGATTATATATTGAGGTTGACAGAGCGTCAACTCCCGGTGTTAAATCCTCGGC